>CBEULQ010000575.1:0-2660 GCA_965543975.1 uncultured Desulfocucumis sp.
GATCTCCCTCAAACATTAACTGTATAGTTAAAGTTTGACCGCAATAACCTTACTTTATACAATCTTCCAACAATATGCCTTGGTGCGGCATCAGCAGTGGAAGAAAATTGATAAATTTAAGGTGCCGGCAATTAAATTAATCGCAAGCTGTCAGCATATATGGCAGGATTTGACCCGCTGCAGGAAATAGTTAACCCCGGACTTTTGTGTCCGGGGTTTAGCTTCATCATTATAAGTATTTCCTCATATGGTTTAAAGCTGCCTTTTCCAGCCTGGATACCTGGGCTTGGGATATACCTATCTCCTCGGCCACCTCCATCTGAGTTTTGCCTTCATAAAACCTAAGAGAAAGTATATGCTTCTCCCTGTCGCTTAATTTTCGCAAGGCGTCACGTATGGCTATGCCTTCCAGCCAACTGTAGTCATGATTTTTTTCATCACTGATTTGATCCATCACAAATATAGGGTCTCCCCCATCATGATAAATGGGCTCAAAAAGTGAAATGGGTTCCTGAATGGCGTCCAGGGCAAACACAATTTCTTCCCGGGGCATATTCAGTTCTCCGGCTATTTCATTGATTGACGGTTCCCGGGAAAATTTATTTACCAGCGAGTCCCTTACCTGCAATGCCTTGTACGCCACGTCCCTCAGGGAGCGGCTAACCCTGATGGGGTTGTTGTCCCTGAGATAACGTCTGATTTCACCGATAATCATGGGTACCGCATAGGTGGAAAATTTAACATTCTGGGACAAATCGAAATTGTCTATGGCTTTCATCAAGCCTATACAGCCCACCTGAAAAAGGTCGTCAACATACTCTCCCCGGTTTGTGAAACGCTGGATTACGCTCAGCACCAACCGTAAGTTTCCGTTAATAAGCTGGCTCCGGGCACTGGTGTCGCCTCTGTGCATGGCTTCAAAGAGGGAGCGCATCTGTGCCCCAGTCAGTACCGGGAGCTTTGAAGTATTGACCCCGCAGATTTCCACCTTGTTGACCAACATAGATGACTCCCACCTCTTTTTATTGTTTGCACTGACTTCAATCTCATTATTACCTCCACCCGGCGGGTTTATACATTTTATGAAAGTAAAAACCCTGCCGGATCGACTGCATCCGGCAGGGTTTAATGAATAAAACCGTAAAACAACCAATTATTCCATCCTGTGCATTTCCTTTTTCAATCTTTTTATTATTCTTTTTTCCAACCTCGAAATATATGACTGGGAAATGCCCAGCAGGTCCGCGACTTCCTTCTGGGTTTTCTCGGCTCCATTGTTCAGGCCAAACCTCAGTTCCATTATCTTCCTTTCCCTGCCGGTCAATTTTTGCAAGGCCAGATAAAGGAGCTTTCTGTCCACCTCGTCCTCAATTAATTTATAAATAACATCGTTTTCCGTCCCGAGCACATCGGACAACAGCAGTTCATTGCCGTCCCAGTCAATGTTCAGCGGCTCGTCAAAGGATACCTCCGTGCGGGTTTTATTGTTCCTTCTCAGGTACATCAGTATCTCATTTTCAATGCATCGGGAGGCGTATGTAGCCAGTTTTATTTTTTTTGCCGGGTCGAAGGTGTTCACGGCTTTAATTAGACCTATTGTCCCAATTGACACCAGATCTTCAATTCCAACTCCGGTATTTTCAAATTTCCTGGCGATGTAAACCACCAGTCGCAGGTTTCTCTCAATCAGAACGCTGCGTACCGCCCCGTCGCCGGCCTCCAACCTGTTGATCAGAAAAGACTCTTCATCCGTAGAAAGAGGTGGCGGAAGCGCCTCACTACTTCCCACATAATACACTTCAGGGGACTCGCCCAGCCATTGCATAACCCGTACCACCGTAAGGCGGAAAAGCAATTTAATCTGCCAGATAGCAGGCAATGATCCACCACCTCTCTTTTTAATAAAAACACAGGTTAAACATCCCTGAAAGTAATTACAATCAGGACGTTAGCCGGCATTTAAATGTCTTTAAGAACTGACGCGTCTTTAAAATCAAGCCGCTGGAACATTCTCAATCAGATCCGGATGAAGCAGGGCACTGTACTGGCGGCCGGGGTCCAGACTGCTGTTATGAATTGCCAGTACAGTTTTGTCCACCCTTTTGATTTCCGAACCTGTTTTTATTTCTAGACAGTCCGGTCTTATCCCCAACAACAGCCCCTTGTCATTGCCCAGGGATTTAAATGGTATCAGCCGCAACCGGTCGTTCCATTGTGTTTCGGCCATCACCGAAACCACTGCCATGCCGTCCCGGTATAGCTCCATTGCTGTCTTTAAGGGATCAGGCAGAATGTCTTTTAACGCGCCGTACTCCACCACCATGACAGGAACACCGGAAACCGGGTCGGTAAGACTGTTGCCCGTATCCACAAGCCCTTCCACCACCACTTTTTTACCCCAGAGGCATATGGTTACGGGCATTTTCAGATCATCTTTTTTAATTCTGCTGCGTACATGCCGGGGCACCACCACAGAGGCGGCAAACAGGACCAGAGCAGCCAGAATCAAACCGGGCAATAGATATCGTTCAACTACTCCCAAAACGTTTCTTACACCTTGATAATAGCCGCCCCGGTATATGAGGTAAGAAAACCCCATAACCGCACCACCCAGTATAAAAGACCCCAGGTAGAAAAAACCCACACAGGCCAAATAACGT
>CBEULQ010000576.1:0-2656 GCA_965543975.1 uncultured Desulfocucumis sp.
GAGGGGGTTCAATCCCTGCAGGGCACCCAGGTAAAGGCCACCGACCTGCGGGCCGGGGCGGCGCTGGTGGTTGCAGCTCTTACCGCAGCAGGCACCACCGAGATATACGAACCGGATTACATTTACCGGGGATATCATCAATTTGAAAACAAGCTTAAACAGCTGGGCGCGGATATCACCAGTTTGTGATTAAAGAGAATGCAGCGGGTCTCCGGTAAACCGGAGGCCTGTTTTGTATGCATAGGATTAATTGGGTTTGCCAAGTAATTCGAGGGCAATCACAGCTATTACTAAAATTCCTAACATCGCAATATTCGTTAACATTCACATCACCTGTTATTGTTAAACTAATAATATAGACACAGGCAGGGTGATTAAAGTTCCTTGTTTAAAACTAGAATTATTTGGAGGGGCTTTAAGTGCACGTATCAATACTGGCGGTGGGCCGGTTAAAGGAAAAATATCTTGTTGAAGCCCAGCAGGAGTATATGAAAAGGCTTCGGGCTTACGCCAGGGTTGAAATAAAGGAGGTAGCCGACGAAGGCTATAACGAGGGGATATCCACCGCCCTGGAGGAAGGTGTGAAGAAAAAGGAAGGACAGCGACTGGAGAAATACATAAAGCAGGGCACCTTTCTGGTGGCCCTGGACAGGGAGGGCAAACAGTTTTCCTCCGCGGAAATGGCGGACTGGCTAAATTCCCTGGCACTGCAAGGTAAAAGCGATGTCACCTTCATTATTGGTGGTTCCCTTGGCC
The DNA here is from genome assembly GCA_965543975.1 of uncultured Desulfocucumis sp. Classification (GTDB taxonomy): domain Bacteria; phylum Bacillota; class Desulfotomaculia; order Desulfotomaculales; family Desulfocucumaceae; genus Desulfocucumis. The sequence continues at coordinate 757 of CBEULQ010000576.1, forward strand.
TGTCCGGGGAAATACTCAGCCGGTCGGACCATCGCCTGTCTTTTTCCAAACTCACTTTTCCCCACCAGCTGATGAGGGTGATACTGCTGGAGCAAATATACCGGGCTTTTAAGATTATCAAGGGTGAACCTTACCATAAGTAGCTGATATTGAGGACATACGTATTAATTAAAGGGAGAAAAAGTATGAAAGAAGTGAACACCCGGTACGGAATTCTCAAAGGGGTTTCATATATGGATTGTTATCCCGATGGTACGCTAAGAAATTGTGTGCTCACAGAACCCAATGAGATACTAACACCCTTCGGTATGCTGGTACCTCTTTATCAGGATAACGGAATTCGGAGGAAACCCGGTAAACCGATTACCTTTTACCCTAACGGTTATATAAAGAATCTGCCCCTTCAGAACCAGACCGGCATAATGACTTCATTGGGTATCCTGCCCAGCGAATACCTGGCATTTTACAAAGACGGCTCTCTCCACAGGGTATTTCCCCTGGACGGAAAGCTGTCAGGTTACTGGACCGAGGAAGACGAACGGGAACTGGCCTATAAAATGGATTTTAAACTTTCCTGCGGACGGTTTGAAAGCCGGATAATCGGGATTCAATTTTACCCGCATGGCTCCGTTAAAAGCATCACCCTGTGGCCCGGGGAAATGGTTACGGTAAACTCTCCCCTGGGCTCCATGGAGGTGCGCACAGGGCTTTCTTTTTACCCCGGTGGACAGCTCAAGTCCCTGGAGCCGGCCCGGCCCACTCCGGTGCAAACTCCGCTGGGAACTGTATACGCCTATGATTGCCAGTCCCTTGGGCTAAACGGGGATGTCAATTCCCTTTCTTTTTCCGAAGAAGGAATTCTGGTTTCTCTGGTGACATCCACCGATGAAATTGAATTGACCGGGAAGGCCGGAGAAAAACTTCTGTTCAGGCCAGGTAATAAACCGAACCTGTTCGACCCGGAGGTTCTGGAACCGGTACCCCTAAAAGTGGAGTTTTCAGGCAATAAGGTTCTATTATACCAGGATGGGGTAAAGGAATTTAATATCCCCGAGTATACTTTCTCCGTAAAATCCCTAGAATTACAAGTCGGTTGCTCCGGCTGCTCCAGTTGCACTGGCTGCGGTTAAAGCGTTTCAGTTAACAATTTTATTTTAAAATATTTTTTCGTTTTATCTCGCTAACAGTCTGTAAGACTCCGTCCTCGAAGGTCGGGGGATAAACAGGCTGTAAAGCTCGAACTAAGTTCGCTCTAAAGGTTCGGAAGGGGAATAACCCCTTCCGAACCTAAGGCTCACTTATATTTCTTGAACAAACCGGCAGAACGAGGTGCCAGAATGAACATACAGATATTTGGTACAAAGAAATGCCAGAATACCAGGAAAGCGGAACGCTATTTCAAAGAACGTGCCATCACTTATCATTTTGTTGACTTGACAGTACGCGGCCTTAGCAAAGGCGAACTGGACAAGGTCAAGTCGGCGGTAGGTCTGGAAAACCTTATAGACACAGAGGGAAAAGAATATGCCAAACGCAATCTGAAATATATAGTCCACGATAAGGAGGATATTCTCCTGGCTTACCCGCTGCTGTTAAAAACCCCAATTGTGAGAAATGGGTTTAATGTCACGGTTGGCTTTTGCCCGGAGATTTGGAATGGTTGGCGCAATTATCAGAAATAATTTGAGTAAATTGAACTGATACTATCTTAATGAGGCAATATTATAGTATTAACTTAAGGTAAAGAAGCTGCAGGAACTGCCATATCGCGTTGTTATCCTGCGGCTTTTTTAATTGACGATTTAATAAACAGTGGAGGTTAATTCCCTAGCATTAATTTGATGTTAATTATTGTAGAAAATTATTGAAATATGTAGGTGGCTGGTGTATTTTAATATAT
>CBEULQ010000577.1:0-2655 GCA_965543975.1 uncultured Desulfocucumis sp.
CATATTTGTTGACCATAGGTGGATCTGTGCTGTGTGTGGTGTACGGAATACTAAAGTGGAACAGTAACGATTAAAGTTAATATTAAAAATTAATACAAGGGGTGAAATTTATGAGTTACGGTATTCTCCTTGTGGTTGCCCTTTTGTATATAGGGATAACAGTATACCTGGGCTGGCTGGGATACCAGCATACCAAATCCAGCAAGGATTATATGGTTGCCGGGGGTGAGGTGCACCCGTATATCATGGCCATGGGATATGGTTCCACGTTTATCAGCACTTCGGCTATCGTTGGATTTGGCGGCGCGGCGGCTGTCTACGGCATGAGCCTGTTGTGGCTTACGGTCTTCAATATAATATGCGGAGTTTTTATAGCTTTTGTTGTGCTGGGCACCAGAACCAGAGCCATGGGGCAAATACTGAATGTGCGGACATTTCCGGAAATGCTTGGGGAAAGGTTTCAGTCCAAATTTATCAGGACCTTTAGCGCGGTGGTCATTACCGTGGCCATGCCTCTGTATGCGGCGGCGGTGATGATCGGCGGCGCAAGGTTCATGGAGCAGGCGCTGCAGGTAAGTTATCCCGTGGCGCTGATCGTGGTTGCGGTTATCGTGGGTGCTTATACCATGGCCGGGGGGATGAAGGGTGTGCTTTACACCAGCGCCTTCCAGGGAACTCTTATGCTGATATCCATGACTGTTCTCCTGATACTTACTTATGCCAAACTGGGTGGTATATCCGCGGCGCACAAGGCGCTAACCGCGCTGTCCGCCCAGGTGCCGCAATCCCTTGCGTCGCAGGGGCACCTGGGCTGGACGTCCATGCCGGTGCTGGGTTCACCCATGTGGTTGTTTGTTATAACCACCCTGGTACTGGGTGTGGGGATCGGCGTGCTGGCTCAGCCCCAATTGGCAGTGCGTTATCTTACGGTAAAAGGCAACAGGGATCTTTACCGCGCCCTGGCGCCCGGCGGTGTTTTCATTCTTATGATGACCGGGGTCGGCTTTACGGTTGGGGCCCTTTCCAACGTATTTTTCCATAAAAATTACGGCAAGATTTCCCTGGTGATGTCTATGGACCCAGCTACAAAGGTGCCCAACACGGATAAAATTATTCCTATGTTTATCACCAGTGCCATGCCGGAGTGGATTGGGTACTTGTTTTTACTCACGCTGCTGGCGGCGGCCATGTCTACTTTAAGCGGCCAATTCCACGCCATTGCCACCTCGGTGAGTTACGACCTGAATAAATCCTCGGGTGGCGATGACCGGAGGATGTTAAAACTGGCCCGGTATGGTGCATTGTTTGGATTTCTCGTAACCCTGCTGGTGAGTTTTATCCTTCCGGTGAGTATTATTGCCATCGCCACCGCTATTTTCTTCGGACTCTGCGCCGCCTCTTTCTTGCCCATGTACCTATCGGGACTTTTCTGGAAAAGAGCCACGGTGCCGGGTGTTACCTGGGGCATGGTTACCGGAACCACAGTCTATCTATTTGACATGTTATTCATGTACACCAAGGAAGCTAAAATCTTTAAAATTACGCAATTGCTTTTTGGCAAAGACAGCATTTCAGGATTTCCCTGGAACACCATCGACCCCCTGGTGCTGGCCCTGCCGGCCTGTATCATAGTAACCGTCATTGTCAGCTATTTGACTCCGCCAATGGAGAGGTCCCACATTGACAAATGCTTTGCCGCCGCCGGAAAAAGTTCCGGGGAAATTGCCCGGACTGTTAACTGATTGAATATAACCGGGTACTCCGTCTATCCGGGGTGCCCGGTAAATTCATAAAAGTATGAAAGGTGGAATGGTTGAGATGGCTTTCTGGGAGCAGGAACGGGAAACCATGCCCTGGGAAAAAATTCAAGAATTACAGTTGGAGAAGTTGAAAAAACAGGCATTTAAAATGTATGACAACAATGCTTTTTATAGAAAAAAATTCAATGAAAAGGGAATTGAGCCCGGGGACATAAGGTCTCTTGATGACGTTAATAAATTGCCCTTTACAGAAAAAAAAGATTTGCGGGATAACTATCCTTTAGGGCTTATATCCGGGCAGTGGGAAAAAGTGACCAGGGTGCACATGACTTCGGGTACCACAGGTGTACCCGTGCCCATGGTCTATACCAAAAACGACCTGGAAGTGTGGAGCAGCTGTATGGCCAGAAATTTTGTGGCCGGGGGTTTGGGAAGTGGAGATATAGTGCAGCAGGCTCATGGCCTCGGACTCTTTACCGGGGGGCTGGGCTTCCATTCGGGCCTTGAACGGGTGGGAGCAAAGGTTATCCCCACCGGGGCCGGAGGAACGGAAAGGCAGCTGCGCCTAATGAAAGACTGGGGCACCACTGTTTTTACAGGTACGCCTTCTTACGCCTTGTATCTTGGGGAGATAGCCCTGGAAAAGGGAATTGATCCGGTAAAAGACCTGAAATTAAGACTGGGATTCCACGGCGGTGAACCCTGTACCGATGAAATGAGGCAGCGGATAAATGAGAGGCTTGGCTACACCGCCCACGGCGGAGGGATGAGGCGCTGTTACGGGCTGACCGAAATGGGCGGGCCCATAAGCATGGATTGTGAGTACTCCGCCGGTATTCACATTTGGGCGGATCACTACCTGGTGGAAGTAATTGACTCTGATACCGGAAAATAT
>CBEULQ010000578.1:0-2654 GCA_965543975.1 uncultured Desulfocucumis sp.
CCCAGTCCGAGAGCATGCTGCCACGATCCTATCCAAGGAACTAGAATAATTGAGCAGCCCAAACCTATAAGGGCACTAATTTGCGCTTTTGCCCAAATTTCCACCCTCGGGCCTTCGAGCATTGTCATGCAACTTACGAGAAAACCGGGCCATGCTTCATGAATACCAATGTGTCCTGCAATAACGCACCATAACGCTGCCACGATTCCTATCCATATGGCCGTAATGGAATGGTTTTTTATCATTTGTTCGCTCTCCTTTCACTTTGCAAATCCTTATTAGGTCTGATCCATACAGTCGGTTGCCATTGACAAAGCTTTATGGCTCATTTTTATTTACTTGCAATCACCTCTCTTTGAGTAACCCGAGCTATTTTGTTAGGATGGGAAATCTTTTTGTTCAGCTCATAAAGTGCACCTCCCTGTAATAATTAAAATTTTCAGAATTCAATCTTGGCTACGCACAAATCATGCCACACATCGCTACCCCCTTCCCTGACCCGGAAAAAAAACAAGAGAGGCGTTCCGGGACGGACGCCTCTCTTGCCTGGTACTCACTATCAACCAGGGGCAGTTGTTTTGAAACGCTACAGCGCATCGTTTCGCTACAATATATTTAGCTTCTAATCGCTACGCAATCCGTATTTAGCCATTCTCCGGTACAGGGTAGTCCTGGCGATACCCAACTGGCTGGCCACCTGGGAGAGATTGCCCTGATTTTCTTCGATCAATTTCAAAATCACCTGCTTTTCATAATCCGGTACGGGTAAAAGATTTTCCCCTGGCTGCAGGCCCTTAGGGATGTTGCAGATTTCTTCCGGCAGGTGTTCCGGCTTTAGTATTGAACCGTCTACCAGATGCAGTGCCCTCTCCACCACATTCTGCAGTTCACGGACATTGCCGGGCCACGGGTAAGCCTTAATTAGGGGCCAAACCCTGTCATCCACCGAAATGATGCGTTTTCCCATACGCACCCCCAACCGCTCTATAAAATACCACAGGAGGAGTTCGATATCCTGTTGGCGCTCCCTGAGAGAAACCAGCCTAACGGTAATCACATTCAGGCGGTAATAAAGATCCCGGCGGAAGTTTCCCCGCCCCACCTCCTCGGCCAGATCCCGGTTGGTGGCGGCAATAACCCGTACATTGACAGGCAATACCGAAGAACCGCCGATACGGGTAATGACCTTTTGCTCCAGTACCCTGAGAAGTGTGGTTTGCAATTCCAGGGGCATATCTCCGATTTCATCCAGAAAAATGGTCCCCCCGTCCGCCAGTTCAAACTTCCCCGGGCTGCCTCCCTTCCTGGCGCCGGTGAAGGCGCCTTCCATATAGCCGAAAAGTTCGCTTCCTATCAGGTCCCGGGGAATAGCGCCACAGTTGATGGCCAAAAATGGCCCCTTCGCCCGCAGGCTGTCGTTGTGAATGGACTGGGCCAGAACATCCTTCCCGGTGCCGCTCTCCCCCAGCAGCAGCACCGTGGAGTCACTGCCTGCCGCTGCCCTGGCCAGGCGCAAGGAATCCCGAAACTTGGGAGCCTCACCCACCATGTCGTCAAAGGTAAGCCTGGCCACCGCGCCGCTCATTTTTTGAGTAAGCTTACGGGCACGGGAAATTTCATTCAGGACCATGACGATACCCTCACACTGTTCATCATTTCCGCGAATGGGCCGGGAGGTCATGGTCAACTTCACGGTTACCCGCGGTGTGGTCACGTCCAGTTCCTGGTCGGTGATAAATTTCTGTCCACGTACAATGGCTTCCCATTCGTTTCCCTTACCGTCCAGGACTTCCCGGATATTCTTCCCCACCGCCCTTTCCGGTGTTATACCCAAAAGGCGAGTGGCCGCCTGGTTTATATGGGTAATCCTATGGCTGCAGTCCGTGGCCATTATCCCGTCGGAAATCGATTCCATCAAAGCTTCCCTGACCCGGTTGGCAAGATCCCTCTCGCGCCAGGCCTTCTCCATGGCCATTTGACGCTCAATGGCATCAGCACCTGCCACAACCATGCCGAGGGTATGAGGATTGACCCTTTTAAAGGACCCACTCATATCCAGGGCGCCGATCACTCTGCCGTCCGGATCATGGATAGGCGCCGCAGAACAGGTCCAGCGGTGGGAGCAGATGCAGTAATGTTCATAGCTGAAGACTTGCAACGGTTGATTGGCCGCTATCGCCGTTCCCACACTGTTGGTTCCGGCGTTCAGTTCGTTCCAGTCCGCCCCCGGGACAAAATTACCCTGCGCAATTGACTTTATTACTTCCGGATCGCCAATAACTTCCAGCAAGTAGCCGTCACAGTCCCCGGCCACAACCACAAACCCCGATCCGGCAACGAAGCGGTACAATGTTTCCATCACCGGGCGGGCGATTTGCAGCCACATCCGGTTCTTTTCCCGCCGTTCCTCCAGGGCTTCCGAAGACAGGACAGGGGAAACAACCTTTTGATACGGGTTAACCCCGGCCCGGCGACAGCGCTCCCAGGACTCCCGTATCACAAGCCGGACCTTTTGCATGCCATTTTCGTTCCCGGCGGCAAATGCCCGCCAGGCGGCCTTCATTTCTTCCTGAGTCGGCTTCATGACCGGTACACCCTTTCTGATTATTTATAATTTTGTAAAATAAATTCAGCATTATTTTGTAATTACCTTT
>CBEULQ010000579.1:0-2623 GCA_965543975.1 uncultured Desulfocucumis sp.
AAACAATCCCTTTATATTTATTCTATATTTATTAAAAAAAGGCACAATATGTTTCATAGGTCCAAAATTTCTGTTAACATTAATGGTAAAAGCTTCTTGGAGGTGCTGGAAATGGGAGACTGCTCTTGTGGTGACAAGGGAATGGAAACAATCTCATGCTTTGGCGGCGGGGAAGGCAGGGTACTGCAACTGGTAAAGGTGGACTCCCTGGAGGAAGCCAACAGGCTATTGAAGGAGGAGGACCACGTCTATCTGGGGGTCTTTTGGAACGGGAATTTGTCCCGGGAGGAATATGTGTTGGGCCGCCTGGAGAGAGTAAAAAAATCAGCCAGGAAGGTTGGTTTCAATTTTGATTAACTTCTCGGGAAATATTCTCACCGGTCCCGTTAGCTGCCGGAGAAACGGAAAATGCTGACCGGGGGCCGGGATATAGAGCTTAACATAGACAATTACAACCACTCCGGGGAGGGAGTGGGCCGCTGCCAGGGCATGGCTGTCTTTGTTCCCTTTGCTGTTCCAGGTGAACGGGTACGGGCCAGACTGATCGAAATAAAGAAGAATTATGCCCGGGCCGAGCTGGTGGAAATAATAGAGCCTGCCGGCTTTCGTACCGACCCCCGGTGCGATAGATTCAGTGTTTGCGGCGGCTGCAGGCTCCAGCACATCGATTACCGGGAACAGCTTTCGGCCAAAAGGGTATTGGTACGGCAGAGCCTTTCCCATATCGGCGGTTTGGGTGACGTTCCTGTTAGTTCCGTAATCGGCATGGCCGCCCCCTGGCATTACCGCAACAAAGTACACTTTCAGGTGGAAGAATGGAATGGCAGGCTGGTACTGGGTTTTTACGAAGAGGGCTCTCACCGGCTGGCGGAAACCGCCGGGGAAGAAGGCCGGGATTTACCAATCCACTGCCGCTGTTTGCTGGTGGACCGGGATTTAAACAACCTGGCTGTACTTATCGGAGAAATGTTGAACAGGTATGGCGTAAAGGCATATAACCGGCGTACTGGCGGGGGGCTAATGCGCCACGTGCTTTTGAGAAAGGCCGCCGGCACAGGGGAAATGATGGCAGTGCTGGTCACCGGACCCGGAGACTGGCCCGCTGAGAAAAGCTTTGCTTTAGAACTGGCAAAAGCCTTTCCCGGCGTAAAATCAGTGCTACGTCATGTAAACACAGATCCGGGCAGCCGGGTACTGGGCGGCGCAACGCTGCTTCTTAAGGGCAGGGAAACCATAGAAGACGTAATGGAAGGGCTGCGGTTCAGCCTGTCCGCCGAATCCTTTTACCAGGTAAATCCCGTTCAAACCGTAATTTTGTATCAAAAGGCGCTGGAATTTGCCGGCCTGTCAGGCGCCGAAATGGTTGTGGACGCATATTCCGGCGTAGGAACCATAGCCCTTTTTCTGGCCCGCAAGGCTGGAAAAGTGGTGGGACTGGAAATTGTTGACAAGGCGGTTGCCGATGCCAGGGCCAACGCTGCGTTAAACGGCATTGCCAATGTGGAGTTTCACCAGGGGGCTGTGGAAAAACTGCTGCCCCGCCTGGTTCGCCGGGGATTGAAGCCAGACGTGGTGGTGCTGGATCCGCCCCGCCGGGGCTGTCACGTCCAGGTGCTGGAGACCATAGCAGTAACCGGAGTCCCCAGGGTGGTATACGTATCCTGCGATCCCGGCACCTTGGCCAGGGATTTGCGGAGGCTGACGGATTGCGGGTATAAGGTGGGAGAGGTTCAGCCGGTGGACATGTTTCCCCATACCCATCACGTGGAGTGTTGTGTATCAATCCATAGAATAAAATAAACGGGAATTACAGACCACCCAGGCCCAACAGATTAAGTTGGGTCTTTTTTGTTTAATAGAAAAAAGGCACCCGTAAGTGCCTTAAAGTATTTTCTCTATTTCTGCACCGTTTTTCGAGGAAGTTTTCCTTATAATCGGCCATTTCACTAGCTCCATTCCTCGTTCTAATGTGCCATACACCGAATGGTTAAGTGTCCCATTGCTTATGTAAAGATCCTTTATTGCTATCTTCAAATCAGAATGGCTTTCTTCACGGTAGCCTTGTTTATATAGCAATGCCCTGGAAGCATGAAATATTGCATAATAACCTGAATGATCGCCCATTTGAAATTGGCTGCCTCCAAACTTGCCACTGCAGAAGCATAGTCTTTTTTTCTAACTTCGAATTTTTTTTGAGTCATTTCGTCGTTTAAGCGAGCATGCTTAAGCTTACCTTTCTTTATCAGGTCCTCAATGATTCCCATATTCCTCACCCTACAACACGATTCCTTTTTGAATCTCTTCATAAAAAGTCCGGTCATTGCTTTGCTTTTCTAATAGCTCCAAACTATCAACTATGACAGGTTTTATCTCTCGCTCGCTAGGACAGTTAGAAATAATTTCTCTTACTTTGAATTGCAGGTATTCGTCAATTTGTCCTTATAGTTATAGGCAAGCATGCTGTAATTGATATCCCGGCACGCACCAATTGCTGACCCCTTAATAGTAATAGCATCATCCTATAAATCGGATGGGGAGAAAAACGTTGGGCATCTAAAATTGCTTGATCAGTATAGATTAAGTTTTTTTTCCAGAATATATTTTCTTTGATACATAAAACGGT
>CBEULQ010000580.1:0-2621 GCA_965543975.1 uncultured Desulfocucumis sp.
ATAATAAATATTCACTTTTCAACCATTTATACCGAGGTGTAACATGTTGACCCATAATCTTAATACCATCGACAAACAGCTGTACAATGAGCGAAAACTGCTGGCGGATATGGTAAAGCGCTATGGTCTTTCACACCCGATGGTTGTCAAAATAAGCCAAAAACTTGACCATATCATTGTGGACATGCAAAAATCATTGTATTCCTAATGGTAATACTCATAATAATTCCCGTTTTGTTATTATATTTTTTATAAAATGCAATATTCCCTTCATTATTACGACTTTCAAACGCAACTCATAACACCTGCCGAATCCGAAATTTCTATTTATTCACCTATATAATTACATTTTTAATCCCTTGATAGCTTCCTTAAAGAGCAATTATACTGTTATCAGGGGTGGTTGATATGAGATTGCTAATGCTGGTAAAACGATTGTGGGGTTCATTTTTTATAAATAGACAATACCAGACCAGCAGGCCTGCTAAAATTGACCGAAGCATACCCAAATTAACTGTCCCGGAGATACGTAACATAGTATGATGAAACCGCACCAACTTTGTTGCGGTTTCTTTTTTTACATGGGATTAATAAGTTCAGCCCCTTCCTGCCTGGGTGAATTCACCAGCGACGATACAGGCCGGGCTTCCATGGGTCCGCCGTACGGGTTAAGCAACCCGGAACTGCCTTCCAGCAGCCACGAATCGTATTGCTCACAGCAATTTAATATAACCGGCATTCTGTCATGGATTTCCCTCATAAAACCACCGGCCTCAACGGTAATAATGCTGCAAGTAAGAATTTCTCCGCCCTTCGGCGTCATCCACCTGTCCCATATGCCCGCGAAGGCGAAGAGCGTCCTTCCGGGAAGAAAAAGAAAGAAAGGCTGTTTCCCGCCTTCAGTCTTTTTCCATTCATAAAACCCGTCTGCGGGCACCAGACAGCGCCGGCGCCGTAATGAGTCCCTGAAAGCCGGTTTTTTATCTATGGTCTCCGCCCTGGCATTGATCATTTTATATCCCGCGCCGGCATCCTTGGCCCAGCGAGGTATCAATCCCCAGCGCATCAGAGGTATCTCCCTTTGACCAGGTCCGCCCGCCACTACCGGGATAAGCTGGGAAGGGGCAATATTATAGCGCGGTTGGTGCTGGAATTTACCCGCAACCCGGAAATGCTCCCTGATTGCTTCAGCATCAGCCGATAGTATAAAACGGCCGCACATATAATTCCCTCCCATCTTTAACATCATTCTATGGCTTAAAAAAACCCGGACGTGCTACAATATAATATAAGTGATCTATACAGCCTGTTGATCCCGACCTTCGAGGACGGGGTCTTACAGGCTGTTGGCGAGATAAAAGAAAGGTCGTTTGTTGATGCCGGGAAAAATGAATTCCGTAATACTGATCAACCTGGATACGGGCCATGTTATTGAGGCGGATCCCTATGTCCTCAGGGAACAATGCATCCCCCAGGGGTACAGGTATGCCGATGAAATAACCGTAGACGAATGGATAGAAGCATTAAAGAAGGCATTATGCCATTCCCCGAAACAGTAATAAGGTCAGGGGGACACAGGCAATGACCGGAAAAATGCTGAGCTACGGCCAGGGCGGTTACCTTATCTTTTAAAGTGAGGTATCTCGGATGGAATCTCCAGCAGCAATTCAACCAGTCCCATATATTGGCCATCATTGTACCATGGTGTTTGATAAACCAGTTTTTTTACACCGTTTTTCTCAATAGTATAACAGTTGGCCGTTTGTGAATCCAACAAACCTTTGAGCTTTGTACGTGCAGCCTCCGGATGGCAGTCCAGAACATTTTTCCCTATTAAATTTTTGCCCCCATCTTTCTGAAAAACCTCTCCGGCCTTATCATTCATCGTCAGAATATTGCCATCAACATCACACACCGTAACGGCTACAGGCATTTCTTTATACCACTCTTCCCTGGACATGAGCCAACCTCCTTAAAGTAAGGAGACACACCTTCCTGGGCTGTCTAAAACCCTTACTACTACTTTTTTCCAGAAGGAATATCCCCAATTTACATTTAAGATACGGCAGACACCCGGTTTTGTCCTGCAAAAAAAAGGGAAGCGCTTTAATACGTTAAAGCAACATATAATTTCCTGAGCAAAAAAAACCAGTCCCAAAAGGGACTGCGAGTCCGTTCCTGCCTGCCTTAATCCCGTTCTTTCTCTTTCTCAACAGCCATAGGATTTTCCGTGGTCAATTCCCTCATCTTCCATGACTCCATACTCCTTAATTCTTCTGCTGTAATTCTTCTAAAACCCCCGGCTTTTCGGTAACGAAACCGCCCGGCCTCCGGCATACTAAAAACCACCTTCCATAAACTCGATTGTATTTTTTGTTTATCTCGCTAACAGCCTGTAAGACCCCGTCCTCAAAGGTCGGGGATCAACAGGCTCTAAGCTCGAAACATTAAGGTTAGGGGACACACCTCTATTTGGAGCATGTCTTTAGGGCCGGAGGAATGTCCCCAACGTATGAAAGTTCAGCTAACTAAATCAGAGATTTCGAGCTTCACTTTTAAGTTCGCATTTAAGGTCAGGGGACACACCTCTATTGAGAGCCTGACTTTGGGGTGAGGAATGT
>CBEULQ010000581.1:0-2616 GCA_965543975.1 uncultured Desulfocucumis sp.
CCCACCTTTATTACTAAGTGTTTACTTACATAATATATCGGTATATATCACTTTGTCAAGGCCTTAAAAACTTGGTTTGATTAAAATAAAGGAGACGCCCATTTACCGCCGTAAAAGACAAATGCTTAATAGACAAGACAAGGGGTTCTTACAACATATGGTGAGAATCCCTTGTTGATTTTGTGCGCAGTTTTGGGATGAAAGCAACGGGAGGGTTGATGGATAAATGGAATTAGATCTCTTGACATAATATATTACGAAGGATATAATATGTTGCAATGCGACGCGTCGTAATGCGACGCAATTTAAAGGGGTGCAGATTATGTCAAATGAAGATGGAGATATTAAGATACTGGTTAATAATTTATTTTTTATATTCAGGACCCTGCATCGCGGGTTGGAGTCCCAGGCAATCAAAGACGGATCCACACTCCCCCAGAGGATTGTTATGGGCCAATTAGCCAGACACGGCGGGATGAGCGTGAAAGAATTGAGTCAAAAGGTCGGGCTTTCCCATAGTACCGTATCTGGAATTGTGGACAGGTTGGAAAGAAAGGGCCTGGCAAAACGTATTCAGGACCCGCGAGACCGCCGTATTACCAGAGTAACAATAACCGATTCGGCCAAAAAGCATCTTACTGACGTTTTGCAGCAGCGGATGTTTTCAAGCATTATAGATGCGCTTAACCAGGCGACGGCCGGGGAAAGAGTGAAAATCCTTGAAGGACTTTCGGTTTTAAGACAGCTGTTGGACAAGGAAAATAAAGCGACTGTTTAGTGTTTCTAAATTTAAAATTTTTTAGCTGAATAGCTAACTTACAGGAGATAATGGTCATGATAAAGTTGTTCAGGTTTTTAAAGCCATTTGCCTGGTCTATTGCAGCTGTTCTGGTACTGGTTTTTTTTCAATCCCTCGCCGACCTGTACTTGCCGACCTTGATGTCTGACATTGTGGACATCGGTATCGTCAAAGGAGATACCCGGTACATTCTCAGAGTCGGAGGATTAATGCTGCTTTTCGCTGCCGGTAGTGCCTTGTGCATGATTACAGCCAGCTATTTATCTTCCAAAATAGCCACAGGATTCGGTAGGAATCTGCGCAGCAAGGTTTTTTCGAGGGTGGAGAGCTATTCGCTCCACGAGTTTGACCAGGTGGGCACAGCTTCTCTGATTACCAGGACCACCAACGATATTACCCAGATACAGCAGGTATTGATTATCATGATGCGCATGATGATCAGCGCCCCCATGATGAGTATCGGCGGCATTATTATGGCGGTTTCCAAAGATGCCGTGTTGTCGCTGGTCTTCGTCGTGGTGCTGCCGGTACTTGCCGGTGCGATCCTGCTCATTTTCCGTAAAGGTGTACCACTCTTTAAAGCTATGCAGGTCAATCTCGACAAACTAAACCGGGTTCTGCGCGAAGGTCTTACCGGGATAAGAGTTGTTCGCGCCTTTAACCGCCTCGACCATGAGAGGGAACGTTTTATCGAGGCCAACAGCGACCTGACCGGCACGGCTATAAAGGTCAATAAACTTATGGCCGCCTTAATGCCTGTGATGATGTTGGTGATGAACCTTTCAACCATTGCCATTGTCTGGTTTGGCGGTATCCGGGTTGACCACGGCGACATGCAGGTCGGCGATATGATGGCCTTTCTTCAATACGCCATGCAAATTATGTTTTCGCTAATTATGATTTCCATCATGTTTATTATGATCCCCCGGGCGGAGGCTTCGGCGGTGAGGGTTAATGAAGTGCTAAATATCGTTCCGGAAATTAAGGATGCTGAAAAAGTAAAGAACGCAGAAAGCAAAATGGGTTTAATAGAGTTTAAAAACGTTACCTTCAGCTATCCCGGCGCCGAGCAGCCCGCCATTAGCAATATTTCCTTCACGGCCGGCCCCGGCGAGGTCACGGCAATCATCGGCGGTACCGGTTCAGGGAAATCAACTTTGATCAACCTGATCCCGCGTTTCTACGATATTGACAGGGGCAGCGTTTTAATAGACGGCGTTGATGTGCGGGAGCTGTCCCAGGAAAGCCTGAGAGCCAAAATAGGGTTGGTACCACAAAAGGCAGTGCTTTTTACGGGCACCATTGCCGATAACATCCGGTACGGCAAAGAAGATGCTACGGATGAAGAGGTCAGGCGCGCTGCTGAAACCGCCCAGGCCACCGAATTTATCACCAGGATAAAGGAGGGCTTTAATACCGTGATCGCACAGGGCGGCGTCAATGTTTCGGGTGGACAAAAGCAGCGTCTTTCCATCGCCAGAGCTTTGGTTAGAAAGCCGGAAATCTATATCTTCGACGATACTCTCTCGGCCCTGGACTATAAAACAGATGCCAGGCTGCGTGCCGCGCTGAGAAAGGAAACAGCCGGTGCCACCGTGCTGATGGTGGCCCAGAGGGTCAGCACGGTGATGGATGCCGACCGGATCATCGTCATGGATGAAGGTGAAATTGTCGGAATCGGCAGCCATAGAGAACTGTTAAATACTTGCGAAGTATATCGTGAGATTGTATTCTCACAGCTTTCCGGGGAGGAGATAGCATGAGGAAAGACCACAGAGAGCAAGGACCACCGCCCGGAGGACCCGGAGGAGGCTTCG
>CBEULQ010000582.1:0-2604 GCA_965543975.1 uncultured Desulfocucumis sp.
ACGAGTAACTTCTTAACAATGTTCACGAAGCAATGTTTCCCAATTAATAGGGTATGGTTATTTCAACCCTGGTGCCCCTCTCCTGAGGGCAGTTTACCGAAATGGCGCCTCCGGCCGCCTCGACATGTGCCCTGACGATGTAGAGTCCCAGTCCGTGTCCTTCTTCCTCTTTGGTGCTGAAACCGCTCTCAAATACTTTTTCTCTGATATTCCCGGGAATTCCCGGACCGGAATCGTGCACTATTATTTTTAAGGTATCGTTCTTTTCCGAAATGTACAGGTATATACTTTTTTCGCCTTGCCGGCAATTTTGCACTGCTTCCAGCGCGTTTTCCAGCAGGTTGCCCAGTATTACCACCAGTGCGTTGCTGTCAGTTTTTCCGGGAAGGTGTGTCAATCCGGAGTCTTTGTCGATGATCATATCAGCCCCGATTTCCTTTGCCCTGCCGTATTTTCCCAGCAACAGCCCGGCAACGCTGGCGTCCTTAATTCTCTTGTTAAGAAAAGCGGTTATATTCTGCTGTTCCTCGGTTATGTCAAAAACATAATCCATTGCTTTCTGGTACTGCTGTAATTGAATTAATCCGGCAATGGTGTGGAGCCTGTTCAGGTGTTCGTGGTTTTGAACCCTGAGGGCTTCCACGAAAGCCTTTACACCTGTCAGTTCTTCGGCCAGGCGGTGGATTTCCGTGCGATCCCGGAAGGTTGCCACGGCGCCCGCCACCTGTCCGTTTACCCGTACAGGCACACGGTTGGTTATAATTATTGTTTCGTTAATAACCCTTTCCTGGTTGTATTCCGGTTCTCCGGTTTCCATCACCCTGGGCAGGGCGCTTTCCTTCAAAACCTCCTTGATGGATTTACCCACATGCTCTTTTCCTATGTTAATCAACCTTTTGGCGGCGTCGTTGGCCACGGTGATCATAAAGTTTTTGTCAATGGCCACAATGCCTTCACCCATGGCCTGGAATATAGCCGTCCTTTCCTCCAACAGCCGGGCAATTTCTTCAGGTTCCAGCCTGAACATGGCGTTTTTAATTCTTCTGGCAAGAAAAACCGAACCAATAAAACCAATACCGCAGCAGGTAATTAATATGAAGTAAATTTCAAAGCGAATATGGTGAAGTATGCTTATGAAGGTGGGTGTTAATACTCCTACCACCACCACACCCACCTGCCTGTTGCCCTGGTCCACCTTAACCGGGACGAAGGCTCTCACCGAGGGTCCCAATACACCCAGAGCTCTGGATATACTCTCCTTGTCGGAAAGAGCAGGGGCCAGGTCTTCCCCGCTGAAAGGCTTTCCTATACGTTCCGCCACCGGATGGGAATACCTGATGCCTTTCATATCCACCACCACGATGTATTCCACCCCTGTGGCCACCCTGGTTTTTTCGGCAATGGGTTGAATTATTTCCCAGCCGTCTTCCTGTTCGACATTCTGCTGAATAACCGGCATTTGGGCCAGGGTTCTGGCAATGGCCAGCGCCCTTTTACCCATTTCGTCCTCCATGATGTCCGCAATCCTGTTGACCATAACAGTTCCACCCAGCAGTCCGACCAGCAGCACCAGGGAAAATGAGAGTATGGTTATTTTTGTGCTAAGCTTTAAATTATTCCCGGTCATGAGGACAGTCATCCTATATTGTAATTTTTCTATAATTTCTACAATTAAAAAAGATTCCCTTTAAAGCCTGTGTGGTAGGTTTTAGGATTGGTCATATAGAACAAAAACCCGCAGTCTATGGTGTTCTTTACCATAGCCCTGCGGGCCTGAGGTTTAGTCCGTCTATTCCATGGACTCGTTTTTTAACATTATCGCTTTGATGTAAAGGCTTATTTTCTGATTGATAATCACAAGATGAGCTTTAAGTCGGTATTTATTGCCGCCCGTTTCTATAACCCGGTCATCCACTATTCTGGGTATTAGCAGGCTGTCGATGCTGTTTACATCTTGCCCCACCAGGGGACTCAACCACTCTTTTATTTTTTTGTTTGCCTCCAACTGTACGCTCAGTTGGTCGTACTCTGTGAGTCCTTCCATGGAATCGGCCGATAGGTATGTTTCCACAGACGTTATTATATGGGCCTTTTTCTGCTTGGAGGCGTCATTTAATTTCTGAAGCTGAAATTCCCTTTCCGCCAGCTGGTCCTGGAGATTTTTATTGGCCATGGTGAGATAATCCACCTGATCTCCAATAATCATATTGGCGGACCCGGCCCCTATTAGAATGCCGATTATTAAAAATGAAAGGTTCCTGATGATTCCGGGGATCAATCGTAACTACCCCCGCAGACTGCCAGTATAAGGTAGTAGCCGGCCTGGGTTCCCGCCAGGGCGCTGATGATGTACAAAACCTGTTTGACAACTGCCCTTACTTCGCCGTTAAATAGACCGCTCTCGAATACCTCGAAGGTGGAGAAAGTTCCGCCGATGGCCGCGGCAATGGCCCAGATTTTCATGTCCCTGGCCAGTTTAAGCATAACCGCCATGGGCGGCTCCTTTACCAGCAGCGGCGCGATGCTTCCGACCAGCACCGCCCCCAGCATGATGCCCAGGGCGGTAAAAAAAATTAAAATGATTTTGTTTTCAAAGGTATCCAT
>CBEULQ010000583.1:0-2601 GCA_965543975.1 uncultured Desulfocucumis sp.
CCTCACTCCAAAGCCAGATACGTTGGGGACATTCCTCTGACCCTAAAGTCATACACCAAATAGAGGTGTGTCTCCTGACCTTTTAACAGAGGTGTGTCCCCTGACCTTATTTGCCTGTTTATCCCCGACCTTTAAGGACCGGGTCTTACAGGCTGTTAGCGAGATATTATTTTTTGACTGAGAAGGAACCAATGATTAATAAATACTTTTCCGCTGGTTATACCATGCCCTTCGAATTATTCTCAACACAACACAATACCGTATTGCTTCTTGTTGCAGTAATATCCGCGGCACTGTACTTTTCAAGAAGGTACCTTAAAAAAGAAAAAGTCAACAGAATTCTCCGCAACACATTCGCTTTCTTTATTTTATTGCAGGCGCTGTCGTTTCAGTTATGGAACATAACTATGAGAGAATGGTCAGTTTTAACATCGTTGCCGCTGCATCTCTGCGATGTTTCAGTAATTCTATCCGCATTTATGCTGCTCAAGAAAAACTATGGCGCTTTCGAGTTGACTTATATATGGGGGTTGGGAGGAGCTTTGCAGGCACTTTTGACCCCGAATTTGTGGTATCCCTACCCCCATTTCATATTTTTTCTGTTATTTTTATCCCACGGCTCAATAATAATTGCGTGTCTTTTTATGATATTCGTTGAAGGATTTCGCCCCTGCTCCAACACCATAAAAAAGGTTTTCATCATCACGAATATTTATGCTTCAATAATAGCTTTGTTCAACTACATTACCGGGAGTAATTATCTATTCCTGTGTCAGAAACCGGGGCTGCCGTCATTAATTGATTACCTGGGACCCTGGCCGTGGTACATTTTATCCCTGGAATTTGTGCTGATCTTTATGAGCTGTTTATATTGCCTTCCCTTTATTGCCTATGATTTTCTTAAAAGAAATAAAGGAGACAGCATCAGGGAGAGCATTTGGCGCAGATGGACCTGAAAAGGGTGGTGCTCAGATAGCGATCGCCGCGGTCCGGCAGTACGGTCACGATATTGCCGGACTCCATACTCCCGGCCACCCGCAGCGCCCCTGCCACCGCCGCACCGCTGGACATCCCCACGAAAATGCCCTCCCTGGTGGCCAGCATCCTGGCCGTCTCGAAGGCTTCCTCGTCTTCTACGGTGATTTTCTCATCCAGAAGTTCCGGGCGATATATCTCAGGAACTATTGCTTCCTCCATGTTCTTCAGCCCCTGTATGGCATGGCCTTTGACCGGCTCAACGGCAATTACCCTTATCCCGGGTTTTTTCTCTTTAAGATACCTTCCCGTACCCATTATTGTTCCAGTGGTTCCCAAACCGGCGATAAACACATCCACCATTCCGTTTGTCTGTGTGAAAATTTCCGGCCCTGTGGTCTCGTAGTGGGACAATATGTTGTTTTCGTTACTGAACTGGTTTGGCATGTAATATCTCTCCGGATCGCTGTTTACAATATGGTGCGCTTTTCTGATGGAGCCGTCTGTGCCCTCCTCCGCGGGTGTGAGTATCACCTCGGCGCCGTAGGCTTCAAGGATGCGGCTCCTCTCCATGCTGACGCAGCCGGGTATAACCAGCATGACACGATACCCCCTGGCAGCCCCGATCATGGCTAAAGCAATCCCTGTGTTTCCCGAGGTCGGCTCGATAATGATTTTGTCCCTGGTAAGCTCGCCCGATTCCTCAGCCTTTTTAATCATGTAATAGGCGGGCCGGTCTTTGATGGAGCCTCCCGGGTTGCTGCCTTCCAGCTTTCCGAAAATTTTAACCCCGGGGTTGGGGTTCAGCAATTTCAGTTCCACCAGCGGTGTGTTTCCTATGGCGGATAATACGTCCATTTTGTCGCCTCCACTATTACGTTTAAATGAAAACATTATTCGGTGTCACGGCGGATACTTCCTGCCGGTCAGGGCATATGCGACATATTTCATAATCTTTTTGACAAATACGGTATGTGTGGCGTACAAAATTCCCTATTATTTTTAAATTGTAACAATAAAAATTTTATCAGGTACTTGACAGCCAGGAAGAATATAAATAATATAATCACAGAAACTATACCATACCAGTAAACATTCAGACAAGGCAAAAGGTAATTTACATGAGACTAAATCAGGCCACGGATTACGCCATGCGGTCGGTGCTGTACCTTTCGGGACTGCCCTACGGACAGGTGGTGGAAGCAAAGTTAATATCCGAAGAAGAACGCGTACCCATGCGCTTCCTATTGAAGATACTCCGACAGTTGACCCAGGCGGGCATAGTCCAGTCCTACCGGGGGATAAACGGCGGTTATTCCCTGGCAAGACCGCCTTCGGAAATAACCATGCTGGACGTGGTGGAGGCATTGGAAGGGCCTATCGCCGTCAACCGCTGCCTGCACTCCCCCGAAGAGTGCAACAAACTTTTCAGCGCGCACTGCCCGGTTCACGAGGCATTGTATGAACTCCAGACAGTTATGAAGGAGCATCTGAGCCGCTACAATTTTCAAATGCTCCGGGAAAGGGTGAAATAACGATTCACCCTTAATTAAAGAACAATACTATACTAATTAGGTATACATTATTTTTTAACCTAATGTATACCGTTATAGTATACTTTTAAAG
>CBEULQ010000584.1:0-2596 GCA_965543975.1 uncultured Desulfocucumis sp.
AACCCGGCGTAGCAGGCCGGGAATAGTAATAGACATTGAAGCAATGAGGTATTTAAGTCATGAAGAGTATACCATATTCAAGTGATATTTTCCAGTTGGTTAAGGAAATATCCACAGCGGATTTAGCCCGGCGATATATAGGAATCAATCTTAATAAGAGAGGGAGTCGTTGGACAGGCCATTGCCCGTTCCATGAGGATAGAAAAAGCCCTTCCTTTGTAATCTATCCTGATGGTGGTTATAAGTGCTTCGGGTGTCAGGTCCATGGCGATGGTGTGGACCTGGTGGGCAGGGCTTTGGGTATAAAGCCATTAGAGGCGGCCCGGCAAATAGCCAGGGACCACGGTATCCCGCTCCCGGACGATACCCCACAGGCCCGGCGAGAAGCTCGGCGGAGGATGGCCGAGACCCAGTGGAAGGCCAGAGTTGAAAATGTGATTAAGGCAAATATTGAGCAGGCATACAAGGAAGTGGCGCTGATGCACCGGGCAGCATTCCGGCAGGGTCTTGTACATATTGAGGTCATTCTTAATGATGTGCTGGATGAACTAATGTCCCGGGATAAATCCAGGCAGGTGCAGGCTTACCGCTACGCTAAAAGGTGGTGGCTGCCATAGATAAATATAGCGACCACCTTACTGAGGAAGAGTTAAACGAATTGGACCGTGATGTTGAACGGCATTCTGAAGGTACGCCTAAAAAATCACTTAAGTTCGTTTGTATGGCTGATGTGCAACCGGAACAGGTCCGATGGTTGTGGGAGCCTTACATCCCAAAGGGAAAGATCACCCTGCTTGAGGGGGATCCGGCGGCAGGCAAGACATTCATAGCCCTGGCAATTGCGGCAGCGGTTAGCACTGGAGGCCCTTTCCCCAATAGTGAAACAGGCAGGGCCATAGGCAGGAGGGAGCCTGGGAGCGTTATATATCTCAGCGCTGAGGATGGCCCGGCGGATACATTAAGGCCAAGGCTAGATATGGTGGGGGCTGATCCGAAAAGGATTTATGCAATTACCGGAACCGTTGAGGACGAAAAGGAAGGAATCTTTTCATTTGACGACTTGACGCTGCTGGACGTAATGGCAGATAACGTGAAGCCGGAACTGATAATTGTTGACCCTTTGCAGGCGTATTTAGGCGCTTCCGTGGATATGCACCGCGCTAATGAAACAAGGCCGGTGCTGTCCCGCCTGTCAGCCCTGGCAGAGCGGCACGGGTGCGCACTGTTATGTATTCGACATCTAAGCAAAGCCAGTGCATCCAAAAGCATATACAGGGGCATGGGTTCAATTGACTTTACGGCAGCTGCCCGCTCTGTATTGCTGGCTGGCAGTGATCCCCAGGACCCTAAAACCAGGGCGATTGCTCACATTAAGAGCAGCCTAGCTCCCGCAGGAGCCAGTCAGGGTTATGAACTGAGGGATGGTTTTTACTGGACAGGTATTTCGTACTTGACAGCGGCGAGTATGTTGGCATCCGAGGAGCCTGCTAAAAAAGAGAAAGCCAAGGAAGCCGAGGAATGGCTGAAAGAGATATTAGTAAACGGACCCATGGAAAAGCGGGAAATTGAGGAGTTAGCCGAGGATGAAGGAATTAAGGCTAGGACATTAAGGCGGGCTTTTGAAAAATTGCGGGTGAAGTCTTATAAAAAACCGGGCGAAAAGAACGGCCCTTGGATGTGGGAATTACCAGGGAATAAATCCCAAAATAACGTTGTGCCCTTCGAAAAACCCCAAGGGAAAAACATGGTCAACACGTCAATACGTAATTTTTCCAGTAATGACGCGGACTCCACGTGTTGTCCAAGGAAAAACGATGGTCAAGACGTGGAAGCCAGTAGCGGTGCGGAAAATCAACGACTTGACGACTTGGCCAACTTGTTCCCTAAGGATGAACAAGACGATGAACAAGGCGAAAACAAAAACCCCACTGGAAATAATGGGGGATTATGGGAGATTGATTTTGATGATTTATAGCCTTATTGACCAACTAGAAACCAAGGGGGTGGTCTTTTCCCTGGACGATATAAGCCATCTAAAAGCCAACCTTCCCTGGCCGGTAAATAAGATACCGTCGGAAGTATTGCCGTTGCTGCAAAAGGTAAAGGCGTGCCGTCCCGAAATTGAAAAAGCCCTGATTCGGGATAAATCAATTTCGGTATTTAAAAGGGCATTAGAACGAATTGGTCGGAGCTATAACAGCATGGAGATACTTCCCTGGTGTGAGCGGCACAGGCCGGAGCTAATTAAGGAACTACTTGACAGTGAGAAGGCTTACAATGTGGCGCATGATGAGGGGAATATGATTGATGTCCAACAGGCGGCAGATAGGTTTGAACGGGCAGCCCTGACTATTGCGTCCTCCTGGAAGGAGGCGAGGCATGAAATTTATAGAGATTCGATTAACGAAATATAGAATCTTCCTGACTGAGGCCGAAATGGTTGGCCTACTTGAAAGCAATCTTCTGCTCTGGCAGGAGGCAATTATGCGCGGCAAAGCATTTCAGCGGGCAAGACAGACCAGGGAGCGGCAGGTAAAAGCGCCGAGACGCTCCCCCGATAATGGCCCGGGGGTTGCGTAATCTAAAATGGAGTGAT
>CBEULQ010000585.1:0-2592 GCA_965543975.1 uncultured Desulfocucumis sp.
GCATACGAGATAGTAAGCCGTGACTGGAGTTCAGACGTGTGCTCTTCGATCTCGCATTTTTTTGCCTTACAGGCACGTTCTGGCAACACAGGCGTGCCTGGAGGGCAAGGGTGGCCCGGAGGGTCAGGCAGAGGAATACCGGACTGGTTCCTGCCTAAAAGAAATACCCAGGAGGATATGCCGCAAGCCCTTTAGCCCTTGCCTGGAGGGCCTTTAGAGCCTGTGTTACAATAAAGACTGTTGAAAGGCAAAAATGCAAATCAAAGCGCTGCCAATGCAGCGCTTCCTCTTTAAAACCATAGAGCACAGCAACCATCAAGACCCAAAAGCTGGGGCAGTCTGACGGCCATGGCCGCCACCATTAGCCTGGCTGATATGCCATGGCCGGCTGTCTGCCCTGACCCCGGCAGTACTTACAAAGCCTGGCCATAATACTTCAATCAAAGCCAGGGCGGGCTTTAGCCGGCCCTGGCTAACCACTTAAAGACCACAAATTAACTGAAATACATAAGTGGCCGGGGCAAAAACCCCGGCCTGCCAATAGTTATTATTCTTCGCCTCTATCGCTGAATGTGATCCCCTGAATGTAATCCGCTGCTTTCTGTGCTGCCGCTGCCGCATGAATGATTAGACGGGAATCATCTTTCAGTCTGCGAAGCCAGGCGGCAATATAAGCAGCGCTATTATCAAGGGTCTCTTGGACGATTCCAGACACGCCACAAAGCATGGCCGCGCCGATCTCCGCAATCAGTTCTTCTCTCGAATAGATTTCAGAACCAAATGCAGCCACACCCCGGACGCCTTCCCGGTCTAACCGTTTTTTATGGCCGGTGCTGTGGACCATTTCATGGAAAAGAGTTGAATAATATTCCTGCGGTATCTTATAATCAGACATAGCCGGCACGCTTATGTTGTCCGTGGAAGGAGCATAAAAAGCTCTGCCAGGCGCGAAGGTTACGGGAGGGCCATTCCTGTAACCTTCAACTATTTTCTGCGCCTCTTCAATAGGATCATGGTCGTATGTCTCACCGTCTTTGCGCCGGGATTTCATCCCCTCACATTGCCTATTAATCTCGAAAACCTTGTAATACCGTAGAATGGGAACCTTTTCGGTCTTGCCGGATTCCTTATCCTCCAGTTCGTTCCATTTCCAGAAAACCACAATGTGGCCGTTTTCGCCTTTCTTAACCTTCCCGCCTACCTCACCGATTTGCTTAAATGTCGCATATTCACCAGGCTCCAGCATCATTACATTGATTCCCCGGTAAGGCTTTTGAGTTTTCCAACTTACCGCCTGGTTACTGCTGTTCCAGGGTCTGCGCCAGGGAATAACACCCTGTTCCAGTTTCTTAATGATCTGCCCGGTAACGATCTCGTAAACGCTTGCCATTCTTGCTCCTCCTTCTCTTGAGGGACTTTACCCTCTGTTTTTAGAGAAGGTCCCCGGGCAGGCCGGGTTCATCAAGGGCGGCGTTTAGCCGGGCCGGGAGGGATACCGGACTGGTTCCTATCCCAAAGGAATACTCAGGAGGATATGCTCACGGCCTTTACCCTTGAGGGTTCCGGCCTGATTCCTGGGGTATAATGAGAAGAACAGAGGAGACAAAAACAAAATCAAAACGCCGCCAAAGCGGCGCTTCCTCTTTAAAGAACCTAAAGTAATACAGAATTAGCCGGGCACTCTCTGCCCGTCAAAAAAACAAATCCTAAAGCTGGGGCAGAGTGTGCCTTCCCCAAGGCGAGCCGGACGGTCTTGCTGCCACAAGGAAATGCCTCATAACAAGACGGTCTGGCCGGCTTTCCTACCCGAGCAGAAACCCAAAACTTTACTCACCACCCTCCTCGAAGGTTAAGGCTGCCAGGTTCGGATTGCTGGTAACTACGGCCTTTTGTACCTCCTTCCAAGACTTGAAACGAATTACCCTATCGGCATTACATCTTATTGCATCCTTATTCCATCTTGCCGAACACTTTTTGATTTTAGGCAATTTCCTGTTGTATTGCCAATCCTTCAGCCAAAGCGCAGGAACCTTGTCTAATAATGCTGCAACCAATAAAGGATCATCCTCAAATGCAGCAACGGCTTTTAGCTCTTTAGTGACCACTTCCACCTTTCCTGCCGGGTCCAGACCGCACAACACCTGATCTGCCGGAAACCCATGCTTTTGCAGCCAGCGCACAGTTATAAAAAGGGCGGCAACCGGACGGGAACTGAGATAGGCAATCTTGTATCCCAGTTGGGCCATAGTTTGTAGAGTTTCTGCAGCATTAGGGAAAGGCTCAACTTTTTGAAACATTTGCAAGCATTCATCTCCTCCGCAAAAGAACTCCGGTGGAACTTCCGGCGACGGATACTTCCTTAGGGATATGTTAAACATCCGTATAAGTTCCAAGTTTGTATTGGCAACGGTATTATCGACATCCGCAGTTATCCACATTTCATTACTCCTTTCTGATATCTAATCCTTGATTGTGTTTCATTTGCCAAAACCCTAATCCTGCGCAGATATATAGAACGCCAAAATATTCGCCATCCTAAGATCGGAGAGCACACGTCTGAACTCCAGTCACGGCTTACTATCTCGTATGCCG
>CBEULQ010000586.1:0-2589 GCA_965543975.1 uncultured Desulfocucumis sp.
TTTGAGGTGACCCATGGCTGAACAGGTAAGTATTCTCTTTCTCCTCCTGGCCATTGCCACAGCTATTACAGCTCTGGCAATTAAAATTAACCGGCCTTATCCCATAGCCCTGGTGCTGGTGGGAGCTGCTATAGGTTTTATTAATATACCTGCCCTTTCAGAATTAAAACAATTGGCGGTTGAAGATGAATTCTTCCGTACAGCTGTAATTATGATATTTCTTCCTGCACTGCTTGGGGAGGCATCTTTTAAGCTGCCCGTAAATGATATTATGAAAAACCGGCGCCCCATATTGCTTCTGGCGGTGGCGGGAACATTAATATCATTTGCAGTGGTAGGACTTCTGGAGTCAAAAATAATGGGTCTGGCACCAGGCGTGGCCTTTGTTTTTGCTGCACTTATGGCTGCCACCGATCCGGTAAGCGTACTCTCCATATTTAAATCACTGGGTGTGGACCGTAGGCTGGCATTGATAATGGAAGGAGAAAGCCTGCTTAATGACGGCGTCGCAGTGGTTTTATTTACAATTACCTCCTCTGCGCTTTTCTCCGTAGTTATCAGCAGCGGATTTTCCGGAATTGGGCTGGGTTTATTTCAGTTCATCAAAGTTACCGCAGGTGGGGTCGCGGTGGGATCAATTCTGGGAATAGCTTTTTCCGGACTGACCCGTATGTTTGACAATTATCCGCTGGAAATCATGTTCTCAGCCATTTTGTTTTACGGATCATTTATTGTGTCGGAGCAGCTGCACCTGTCCGGGGTTATAGCAGTGGTAACCTCCGGCATTATTCTGGGCAATTACGGTAAAAGAATCGGCATGACGCCCACCACCACCCTCAACATTAATACTTTTTGGGATGTAATTGCCTTTTTTGCCAATTCCCTGGTGTTCTTCATGGTGGGCCTGGAAATAGCCAGAATAGACCTGGCAGGAAAAATATACCTGGTACTGCCGTCAATACTTATTGTGCTGCTGGCCAGAAGCGCGGCTGTCT
Source organism: uncultured Desulfocucumis sp. (assembly GCA_965543975.1). Lineage (GTDB taxonomy): Bacteria > Bacillota > Desulfotomaculia > Desulfotomaculales > Desulfocucumaceae > Desulfocucumis. Next base: position 996 of record CBEULQ010000586.1, read on the forward strand.
ATTTAAGCCTGCTATTCGCCCCGGAAATACCGGCCAGATGGAAGCACGCCTTTAACTGGGGAGGCTTAAGAGGGTCCCTGTCCGTTGCGCTGGCCCTTAGTTTGCCCTTTGACTTTCCCCAAAGGGAAACTATTATTCTGCTTACCTTTGGAGTGGTGATGTTTTCACTGGTGATACAGGGTATATCCATCGGTTCGCTGGTAAAAATGCTGGGATTAAGCAAGATTGATGAAGAACATGAGGAATATGAAAATGCCATCAGCGCCATCCACCGAGCCGAAGCAGGACTTGCAGAACTGAACAGGCTTAAAAACGATGGAATGGTTTCCCCGGATATATATAACCGGCTGGGCCGTGAACTTGCAGATGAAAACAAAAAAGCCCGGCAGGCTTTGTATAACCTTTACCAGGCACATCCCGAACTGGAGGATAAACAATATAAAGATGCCGTCAAGAAAACTCTTTATGCCGAATTTTCAGCAGTGGGCATACTGCATAACGCACGGGTTATTAGCGGCAAAACGGCGGCGCGGCAGCAAAAAGACATTATAGAAAAAATTACGGAAGAATAATATTACTCACTTAATTACTCTGTAGGGCGATGCAGTATCTCCAGCGCTTTATCTTCATCCGATTTTCTTACCATCACCCTGACCATGAAAACCGGGGTCATCATGGCTGAATGCTCGTCAAATACAAATGACATGATTCCCTCCTGCTCCAACGAGCCCCTAAATAAATAGGCCTCTTCAGGATTGGCGAAGGTAGCCACCGTTACCAGGCTCTCATCACGCATTTTAAAACTCCTTTCAGGCTTAATTATTCTTTTTTACGCTCATCAATTACAGGCTTCGGGTCAGCTTTCCCGGCTTTTAATATTTCCAGTTCATCCTCCAGATCTTCAAGTATCTGCACCATCTCCGGCTTCACGGAATGGGCCGGCATTCTTTTTTTAATATCCTTGATTTTATCTTCCAGTTCCGCTATTTTTAAATTCATAACGTCTCCTCAGGCGGTTTTAAATTGGGGACATTCCTACGTGAAATTGTTTAGGACACAGGGAATTTAGATAACCCCAAAAGGGAGGTCCCCTGACCTTAAATTTACCACAACCGGTGTTGATGTGCACAGTAGTTATTTGATAGTCTTATATGGATAATACTTAAACCGCCTGCCGGAGGTGGCAAAATCACATCGGCGCAATGGCAAAGGAGGCTTTTGTGAATTCCCTGAACGCCTCCGGAGTGGTGGCGGTGGGTAACGGTGTAAACGACAGACTAATGCTTAAGGCCGCCGTACTGGGCATACTGGTGGTTGAAGGGACCGCGACATTGAGAGGATATAGTTGTAAAAGGAGAATATTATGAGCAGGGGATTTTTTCCAATGCTGGCAACCACCCTGGGAGCCGTGGGAGTATACTATTTCTGGTCCGTGGTAATGGGACTGAACGACACCGCCGGCATGGCGCTGGGAGTATCGGCGGGTATCGCGTTGTCTGTGCTTTTCGCAAGGATGAAGAAGAAATAACGGGGTGTATAACTTGTCTGCAAACAAACCCATAGGAATATTCGACTCCGGCGTGGGGGGGCTGTC
>CBEULQ010000587.1:0-2589 GCA_965543975.1 uncultured Desulfocucumis sp.
AATACAAACAAATTACCATTGTTCAATAAAGAATAAAAATTACCCTTCGGGAATTTTGTCATATTATGTTTTAAAATAATTTTTAATGTTTGCATGATAAAAGATTAATTATTCAAAATATTAAATGTAATGTATTAGGTCCTTTAATGAATGAAGCCTCCCGGAGGAGGCTTGGGGCTGACAGTGGAGGCAAGTATGATAAATGTTAATGGTCTGTATGTCGGCTGGGCTTTAATGGATTAATGACGCTCCTGATGTGCCTGTAGTTGATATGGGGCCTGATACAATGAAGCGAGGGATAGGCACATGCTCTGGAGCGTAAAGCACATCTTTCGGGAGTAACCTTAAGTTTGGATTGGTTATATGGGGATCGGCTTTTAAAAGGTTCTGCGCCGTAAATCCGGTAAATCTCAGCTAAGGTTGTCAGTGTATTTCCCCTTACAACGGTATTGAGTCCACTATAGCCGGCGGGGGAGGTAAACGAAATTCTTGGTCTTTGTACAGACATCTGGGAGCACCCCGATTCATTAAAAAATTTCTAATATAATATTACTGTGATTCTATTAGGGTTACTGTATATAATTAACATGTCCGTAAATCCGTCACCCTGGGTCCCATGAAAGCTTCAGCCGGATAATAATGCTCCCCGTATATTCTTAACAAAATTTTGTGTTGTTGAATCGAACGAAAAAGGTCGTACCCCTCCAGCTGGTTTCAATTTTAATTGTGGCATTGTGCCTGGAAGCGATGCTGTAACAAACCGCCAGACCTAAGCCGCTTCCATTCCCTTTGGTTGTAAAGAACGGTGTTCCTATTTTTTCAAGAACATCCGGTTCTATTCCAGTTCCTTCATCTTGTACGGACAGGACCACTTCATTATCTTCAACATATGTCTTTATCGTCAGATAACCGCCGGAGGACATGGCTTCCAACCCGTTACGGACGAGATTTAGTATGAGTTGGCGAATCTCTTTCTCGTCCAATAACAGATAGGGCACTTCCTCAAACTGAAACCGGATGTATTTGTCAGCCAGCGTAGCATCCGCCTTCATTAACGGGATTAACGTATTTATCATTTCATTCAGATTTTTTAACTCCAGTTGCACAGCTTTGCCTTTTGCCAGGGTCAGGAATTCTGTAATAATTGCATTTGCCCTGTCAAGTTCTTCTATCATCAACTTAAAATATTTTTCATGGCTATTGAATACCTTCTTTTTTGAAAGCAGCTGCAAAAACCCCCGGACAGTGGTCATAGGATTTCGAACTTCGTGTCCAATACCTGCGGCCATTTCTCCCACCAGATTTAGCCGGTCCAGTCTGGCCATCTCCTTCTCCATTTGCTTGCGACCTGAGATGTCCTTGACATTTTTAACAAAACCGAACAATTCTCCATCCGGCTTACGGATTGGTGTTGCAGTCACAATATAGGAACTCACGCTTCCGTCACCGTTCATCTGGTCAAAATCATATTCCACCAATGTCTCGCCTTCCAGAATACGCCTTAGCGTGCAGCGGGGAGTGTGGCAGTGTAAACCGGTAAAAACTTCATAACATTTTTTACCCACCAGTTTCCCAATGGGTATACCTGTGGCAACAGCTAAGGATTTATTTGCCCTAATCAGGTTGTAATCTTTTCCTATGACGCACATTTTGTCCGCAACGGCGTTAAAGATTTGGTCAAGTTCCAAAAAAGCCAGGTTGATTTTTTCTTCCGCCATTTTTCGTTCGGAGGCCTCCTGCTGAAGGGTCGCACAGGCCGTTTCTAATTGCCCGAGGATAGCTGTTAAATCCTCAGTTCGTTTATTCACCGCTTCCTCAAGACAATCGCGGTGTTTTCTTAACTTTTCTTCTATGTAAACACGTTCGGTAATGTCTTCAAAAGATGTATAGACCTGATAGGGTTTTTCATCTCCCTGCCTGAATATAGGTATGGCATGCATATTGATCCAGCGGTATTGACTCTCCTTCCGGTTATACACTCCCATTATGACATTGTTTACCTCTCGACCCGTGGTTAAGGCAATCATTGAGGGATGGTACTCTATTGGAAAATCCGAACCGTCTTCGTAAATCGCCTTCCAGTATGTGTTTCCATAAGCAGGGCTTTGCATCAAGTCAGGCGGGAGCCCCAATATTTTCTGTGCGGCAGGGTTCGCGGAAATGATTCTGCCATCAGCGTCCTGGTATATGACCCCTTGAGCCATTGTCTCAAAAAGATTCCGGTGCTGCTTTTCGCTTTCCCGTAACTGTTGCTGTGAATGCTCAAGGGATTCCAGCATTTTATTTACCTCATTGGCCATGCTCGAAAGCTCATCCCGTCCCTCAATGGACACACGGCCGGAAAGGTCACTGTTCGATCCTATTCTTCTTATGTCGGAGCTCAGGCGAACCAATCGTGACAAAACGGTTTTTTCCATAATTAGCAGGTTAATTACGGCAATAATCAGCCCAACTACCAGAAAAGAAAAGATAGCATAGACCATGTTAGTCCAGCCTTGTTTGTATACATTCCTGGGCATATCAACCCTTAACAAAAGGGCTGGTTTCCCGTATATGTCCTGGAGAAAACAGTATCCTGCAATGCTATCG
>CBEULQ010000588.1:0-2580 GCA_965543975.1 uncultured Desulfocucumis sp.
GCCAGTATCGGCAGGCTATCCATAGCTATTTTGCTCTTAATTTATATAATCGTTGCCGTGCAGTTCTATTCCCTTACCAAACCGGCCATTATTCTTTTATCGGTATACCTGGCTCTTTCCGGAGCCATTCTGGGGTTGTTCATAACCGGAATGCCCTTGGGTTTTATGGCTTTACTGGGTATTGTCAGCCTGTCTGGTATCGTGGTGCGAAACGGTATTATGCTGGTTGAGTTTATTGAGGTAGGCCTAAAAAGGGGTTTGACCCTTCACGAGGCCGTTCTGGAAGCAGGCAAAATTCGCCTGAGGCCAATCCTTTTAACCGCCACTACGGCAGTATGTGCGCTTTTGCCCATGGCATTCACGGGCGGAAGCCTTTGGCGGCCTATGGCTGTAAGTATCATAAGCGGCTTGATATTTTCCACCGCATTAACTTTGATTGTGGTGCCCAACTTATATATTTTAATGACAAAGGTAAGAAACTAACCACAGCCTGCCGTTCTGGCAATTCATTATTAAAAATCTCTCCCTGTAAATTGACATATGTCAATAATGGGAATATATTATAAATTATCATAAGTACGAAACAGAGGAGGTGCCAAAATGAGACAGGGTTCCTTAAGCCCTCCGTATGTTGTTGGATGTATCCGTTAGAGTAGAGATTCCTTTATATTGTTTAAAAAAAGAAAGAATAATGCCGGAATTATGCCAAAAATGTAACGATTGCTTTAATATATGCGCTTTAGGGGTTGTGGACAATTTTTCCGTGGATGTATTATCCTGTTAAGGGTACGGTATTTGCAAGATAGTTTCTCCCATGCTGCAGTAGTAATGGACGAGCACCCGGCAGGGCATATTAAATTTCAATGAGCAGGTATGGCCCATGGACTCATGATTGAAAAAAGGAATTCCATACATAATCGGGAGCAACAATCTCCGTCCTGCCAACTCCGGCCATGTGGGACGGGTTGGTAAACTATTTTAAAATATTTTGTAGGGAGAGGAAAAATGGACGCCAAAAATAGTCAGTGTGAAACATGCAGTACGAAAAGCGACAAATGCAGTACGGAAAGCTGCGACAAGGGCGGAGCGGGCAAATCTTCGGTGACATCGCTCCTGGCCATTGGCCTTAGAAAACAGGGCTTTAACGTAGGCATACTTGACGCCGACATCACAGGCCCGAGTATACCCAAAGTGTTTGGCTTGAAAGAAAGGCCCGGCGAATATAACCAATTTTTACTTCCTGTGACCTCCCGCTCCGGCATAAAAATTATGTCCATTAACCTTCTGCTGCCCAATGAAGATGATCCGGTAATATGGAGGGGGCCGATTCTTGCTGGGGCCGCTAAGCAATTTTGGACCGATGTGGCCTGGGGGCGACTGGATTACCTGCTTGTGGACCTTCCTCCCGGGACCGGCGACGTACCGCTTACGGTGATGCAATCCCTTCCCCTGGATGGCGTGGTGGTGGTTACATCACCCCAGGAACTGGCATTGATGGTGGTGCGCAAGGCTATCAAGATGGCCGGGCAGTTAAACGTGCCGGTGCTGGGCATGGTGGAGAATATGAGTTATCTGAAATGCTCGGACTGCGGCAAAGTTATCAATGTTTTCGGCGCAAGCAAGGCGGAAGAGGTATCAAAGGCGGAAGGGATTAAGTTGCTGGGGACGCTGCCCATAGACCCGGCCCTGGCGGAACTCAGTGACCGGGGTCAGATAGAGGAGTATGAAACCGACGCATTTAATAATGTAGCAATATAAGCCAAGAAAATGATACAGGCCTGCAACCGTGTTGACGGATGCAGGCCTGTCTGGCTGGGGCGGCTGGATTCGAACCAACGCATGCCGATTCCAAAGACCGGTGCCTTACCGCTTGGCGACGCCCCAATATATAATGGTGGAGGGGGCAGGATTCGAACCTGCGAAGGTGTCTACCGGCAGATTTACAGTCTGCTCCCTTTGGCCGCTCGGGAACCCCTCCATATTTGATGTTCGAGGTTCGAGATTCGAGGTTCGACTTGATTGCAATCTGTCATTGGCAAATTGCTTCTTAATCTAACTTCGAACTTCGAATTTCTAATTTCTAAAATGGTGACCCCTACGGGATTTGAACCCGTGTTACCGCCGTGAAAGGGCGGTGTCTTAGACCGCTTGACCAAGGGGCCGCATTCGATATTCGTGGTTCGATATTCGAGATTCGATATTTGTTGAAATTGGTTCAGGCCAATTCCTTCTATTCGAACTTCGAATTTCGAACTTCTAACTTCGAAGATGGTCGGGATGGAGGGATTTGAACCCCCGGCCTCCTGCTCCCAAGGCAGGCGCGCTAGCCAAACTGCGCCACATCCCGCTCAACATGCAGATGTAATTATAGCTAATATCGGCGCTGCAGTCAAGAAAAATATAATTTCATAATTATAATTATATTGCCAGGAGCAAAAAATTGTCCAGCTTTTAGCTGGACGGGGAGAGATAGAACTCACCAAAGCGGAGTATTAATATTATCCCCGGCGAGTATCTCTTTATACATTTTTGTAAATTTTTTTATCTCGCTAACAGCCTGTAAGACCCCGTCCTCGAAGG
>CBEULQ010000589.1:0-2579 GCA_965543975.1 uncultured Desulfocucumis sp.
CAGCGTCAAGGGCAGCCAGTTCGCCCAGCCGCTGCTGGAATTCTCCGGCGCATGCGCCGGCTGTACCGAGACTCCCTATGCCAAGTTAGTTACCCAGTTGTTTGGCGATCGAATGATCATTTCCAATGCCACCGGCTGTTCCTCCATCTGGGGAGGCAGCGCGCCCTCCATGCCGTACTGTACCAATAAAGAGGGCAAAGGCCCGGCCTGGGCCAACTCCCTCTTTGAAGACAACGCCGAACACGGTTTCGGCATGCTGCTGGCAGTCAAACAAATAAGGGATAAAATCGCCGGATTGATGCAGGAAGCTTTGTCCCTGGATATCGCCCCGGCGCTGAAAGAGGCCTTCCAGCAGTGGCTGGACGGCAAGGACGACACCGGCGCTTCCAAAGCATCCACCGCCAAAATACTGCCCCTGCTGGAGGGTCAAACCAATCCCCTGCTGCAGGAAATTGCCCACAGGAAAGATTTCCTCGTTAAGAAATCCGTCTGGGTATTCGGCGGCGACGGTTGGGCTTATGACATCGGCTACGGCGGATTGGACCACGTGCTGGCATCGGGGGAAGACATCAACATACTGGTATTCGACACCGAGGTATACTCCAATACCGGCGGGCAGTCGTCCAAATCGACGCCCACCGCGGCCATCGCCAAATTCGCCGCCTCAGGCAAGAAGACCAAAAAGAAAGACCTGGGACTGATGGCCATGACCTACGGCTACGTTTACGTGGCCCAAATCGCCATGGGCGCCGACCATAACCAGACTCTGAAAGCCATCAAGGAAGCGGAAGCCTACAACGGCCCCTCCCTTATCATTGCTTACGCTCCTTGCATCAACCACGGTCTCAAAGCCGGTATGGGCCATAGCCAGGATGAAATGGAAAAAGCGGTCAAGTCCGGATACTGGCACCTGTACCGGTACAACCCGGACTTGAAAGAAGAAGGCAAAAACCCCTTTGTACTGGATTCAAAAGAACCCACCGGTGACTTCAAGGATTTCATCATGGGCGAAGTGCGTTACGCGGCGCTAAAGCAAATGTTCCCGGCTGAAGCGGAACAACTGTTTGATAAAACCGAGCAGGACGCCAGGGAAAGATACGAAACCTACAAACGTCTGAACCAGGGTTGCTGAGTATTAAATCACATAACCCGCTTTATTAATGTAAAATATATGAACAAATTGAAAGGGGATCTGTAATGCAAAGCATAAAGCTGCCCTACGGCCGCGGATACATGGATGTGGAGATTCCCCAAAACCGCCTGGCGGGAATATTGGAATCCCGGGCTCACCACTATACACCGGAATACGACCAGGAAACCATAGTAAGAAATGCCCTGGACAACCCCTACGAATCTCCGGGACTGGAGGAACTGGCGAAGGGCAAAAAAAACGTGGTGGTCATTACCAGCGACCATACACGCCCGGTGCCCAGCAGTGTTACCATGCCGGTCATTCTGGAAAAATTACGGAAAGGAAATCCGGATATTGATGTAACAATCCTGCTGGCCACGGCTTTTCACCGCCCCACAACCAGGGAGGAAATGATCTTTAAGTTCGGGGAAAAGATTGTGGCGGAGGAAAAAATCATTAACCACGACTGCAAAGACATGGAAAACCTTACCTACCTGGGCATTTTGCCCTCCGGCGCCGAGCTGTGGCTCAACCGCCTGGCGCTGGAAGCGGATCTATTAATAGCAGAAGGCTTCATCGAGCCGCACTTTTTTGCCGGCTACTCGGGCGGACGTAAAAGCATATTGCCGGGTATAGCCGGGGAAAAAACTGTGCTGACCAACCACTGCTCCAAATTCATTGACAGTGAAAAATGCCGCACCGGCGTACTGCAAGGCAACCCCATGCACCAGGACATGCTGGTGGCCACAGAAAAGTCCGGTTTGAAGTTTATCCTCAATGTGGTAATAAACGCGGAAAAGAAAGTCATCAACGCTTTTGCCGGAGACCCCTTTAAAGCCCACGAGAATGGCTGCAATTTCGTGGAAAGCCTGGCGCAGGTCAAGGCAGCCCCCGCCGACATCGTTGTTACCACCAACGGCGGCTATCCCCTGGACCAGAACATATACCAGTCGGTCAAAGGCATGACGGCTGCCGAGGCCACCGCCAGGGAAGGCGCGGTTATCATTATCGTATCAGCCTGCAACGACGGCCACGGCGGCGAATCATTCTACCGGACCTTTTTGGAGGCAAAAGACGCCCAAACGGTGATGGACAACATACTGGCTACTCCCATGGAAAACACCATTCCGGATCAGTGGGAATCCCAAATACTGGCCCGGATACTGATCAAACACCCGGTAATAGTTGTAACCGATCAGTGTGATCCCAGACTTATAACCGATATGAAAATGATGCACGCCTCCACCTTTGCAGAAGCGCTGGATATGGCAGACCGCATCAAAGGCCGGGACTCGACCATCACCGTTATTCCGGATGGAGTATCGGTAGTTGTAAAGTAAAAAAAAGCAAATCCCCTCATCAGTAAAATACTGATGCTCCCATATTATAAATTTCATTGTTTAGCAAACCCACAAGAAACCGGGGGGCGGTCTTTACGCCCTTGGAT
>CBEULQ010000590.1:0-2572 GCA_965543975.1 uncultured Desulfocucumis sp.
GGTTCTGTCCAGCGGTACAAAAAAGGTAAAAAGATCCGCCAATACCATGTGTGATACCTTTATTCCCAAACAATAAAGATAATATACCAGACTATCCCTAAAACTTTCGCCCGGCTTAGTCAGGCTTGCCGGAAAGTATTTATTGGGGACATTATACGTTGGGGACATTCCTCCGAAGGAGGTGTGTCCCCTAACCTTTTTGGGAGGTGTGTCCCCTAACTTTTACGGAGGCGTCTCCCCTGAACTTTGACCAACCAGTATGCTCCGAGTTGTCTGGCTTCACATTTCGCGCCAGGCTTGTTGTGAACGGCCTCTGGGTAATTCTTGCACCTTCGGTAGATGTTTAGTAACCCTGCTTACTCAAAATGGCCATCTAATTTTTCAACATTCTCATAATATACCCTGATTTTATAAACCATTGCAAGTATGGAGTTTGCAATGGTTTATTTCATTTATTTACATTTTTATTTTTTGAACCTGAGCGTCTCAGCATTCATACAATATAAATTGGGGACATTCCTCCAACCTTTAAGACATATACGTTGGGGAATAACCCCTTCCGAACCCAAGGCTCACTTAATTAACTAAGTATTATCCGGCATAGGAGTGATAAAGATGGAGGGTGAAATGCGCGGCGAAAACGCCGGGACCCACATTGAAATCAGCACCGGCAGCCGCCGGCTGCTTTTTTTCCAGGGTACAGTGAACCCCTTGGTTTTCCCGGTGGCGGTGGGGAAGCCATCCACGCCAACACCCACGGGTAATTACAGTGTCATCAGTAAAATAGTAAACCCGGGAGGAATACTGGGTACCCGCTGGATGGGCCTGAGCATTCCCAACGGCTCTTACGGCATTCACGGAACAAGCAAACCCTCATCCATAGGCACCTACGCCTCCCATGGGTGCATCAGGATGTACAACCACGATGTTGAAAAAATTTTTCCCCTGGTATCAATCGGCACCCCGGTTATCATATCCGGCAGTCCATTCGACCTGCCGGCCCAGGAAAAGCACTTTGGTGAAAGCGGTAAAACCTACGCCGTTCAGACCGGTGACACTTTATGGAAAATTTCTCAACGTTTCGGGGTCTCCCTGGACGCTCTGATACAAGCCAACCATCTGGTTAACCCGGATATTTTACAAAAAGGACAAATAATTAAAATTCCATAATATATATGGCACCTATTTTCTTAAAATAAGCCATGCCCCGCCGGCCATCAGAAGGGTGCCCGCCACCCGGCACCAATTGAAAGGCAGTTTGTTCATACCAAAAAGCCCCATGTGGTCAATTAGCCCGGCTGTGAGCACCTGACCCAGAATAATTGCCGTGGTTGCCGGAGCCACCCCCACCTTGGGAATGCTTTTAATCACCCCGTAAGTGATTATTACCCCCAGTATACCGCCCAAATAAAGGTACCAGGGGGCCTGGCTGAATGCCGCCAGGCTCCCGTCGCCCAGCCTGAAAACAAAAAGCAGCAGCACCAGCAGTATAAGTCCGACGAGATTTACCACAAAGGTTGTCTCCAGTAGCCCCAGCGTTTTGCTCAAGGCAGAGTTCATGGTACCCTGCACCGCCATGGTAACTCCGGCAAGAGCCGCTATAAGAAGGGACAAGAGCTTTACAGTCAATTACATCACCTTTTTGTCCTCTAGGAGAATGTTGAAAAAGCATATCAGGGGCCGTTCAAAAACAAGCCTGGACGATTGAGAGGTGAGATGTGGGAAGTTAGAGATGAGAATAAAGGAATAACTTGTTTTTGTAAACCCTAAAAGACACTCACTTCTAACCTCTCACTTCTCACTTCCCAAGTGCCAGGCGAAAGTTTTAGGAATGGACTCCCAGCATAAGTTCGGCCGGGCTTTCAACCCGGCCTTTATATATTCTGCAACGCTCTCGCCGTTTATGCATTTTCAACCTAAACGTTTATCCCAGATTATAACACCGCCGTTTTTTCGCGGGGATTCCCTGGAACACGACGCAACGGGCACGGCCGCCTCGGGCTCACCTTTGTCAGTTTTTATTTCACCGGCAGGCGGCGGCTTGGAAATGTTTCCCATATCCTCCGGCCGGTGGGATTTAATTTTTTTTTCCTCAGGCCCACCGGGTACGTTCTCCCGAGCCACGGATGACTTCTCCCTTTCCTGAGCATAAGGGCGTACAACTTTTTCCGGATGCCTGGCGGGATAAGGCTGGGAATTCACTGGACGTTGGTTATTCATCATCCCCATCAAAAGGTTTAGCAGCATCGCCTGCTCCGGCCTCTGGGCCTGATTCCCCATAAGGCTCATCAACAAAGCAGGATTTATACCTCCCCCTGCCGGACTTCCAAGATCATTTTCAGGCGCTCCTTGCATCCTCTGGGCCAGCATTGTTGTCAGCAGGGAAGAAAGCATGGGATCCATCCCCCCCTGGCGAGACATTGATGCAGACCCGGTAGAGAATTCAGCCTGCTTGTTCATAACACTGACTATACCGAACAAATCAACAAGCCCCAGCAACAGCATCACATCGTGGGGTTCCGCAGCCTGTCGGGAGTGATAGTCCAGTATTTTGTCAAGAATGTTTTCCAGG
>CBEULQ010000591.1:0-2571 GCA_965543975.1 uncultured Desulfocucumis sp.
GATCTTTTATTGTAAAGTTGTTCCACTATGCGATAGTTGGGAATATTAATCATATGTCCTCGCTTCCTAAAACCCTGGATACGCCAAAATCCCACTCATTCTTCAAAGCGGTACCCATTATTTTATGTTATATTATATCTCGTGAAGCACAGGGCCCATCATCTGCACCCCTGTTATCCCCTATTTTAGCAAAATTACGACAAGAATAGAAATGGTAACAGACAGAACGAGAAATTTTTCGATGCTGCTGAAAAAATAAATAATCCCCGGAAATGCCGGGGATTATATGGAATAACGGTAGTGTTGCAAACAGAATCTACTAAAAATTTAAAGGGTTATCTGAGGCCTCTTAATTTTCTTTCTTACAACATACAAAAGAAGTTTCAGTCCATTTTCTAAAACGGCAATTATAGCAGGATATTGTTTCGTTTGCTACTATTTCTTCCTCAACGTCTAATTTAAACCGGGGGCAACCCCGGGCGATTTGCGCTGCAGCTTGCCAGTCATTTTGCCCTAAACGGCTTTCCCTTTCTCCTCTATTGTTGAAAAACCACAAAATAGACATCCCCTTTAAAATTTTTTAAGTTGTTGTTTGGTGCAGGAATGCCATTTTATCCCTTCATTTGACTGGTCGCCTGAATAAACAAGTAATACTGATTTTCCGTTCAGTAACACTGTTTTTAACGTATCATCTATTTTAATGAGTTCCTCATTATCTAATACATCACCATCCAGGCTTTTTACCAAATCAATTTTGGGATGGCTAAGCGCTTCACCGGCGGTAATTATGCCATTGGGGGAATTAATTTTAAATTTGCCTTTGAACCTGCCGTCATTGCCGCTTAACCTGAGGCCAGCGCCGGCCAGGGCGCCGATAACACCCTGGCCGGTGCCGCCGTGTTCAGAAAGATGTAAACCGAGCCGTCCGGCCAGATCATAAGCGTCCTGTTTTTTTAATACCGATACCTTTGCTTCCCGGCCGAAGGATATCAGCGCTGACTTATCAGCAATACGTTCCGGAATTGCCACGCACAGTCCCGGGTCCGACTCTTTTGCGCACTCCCGGGAAAGAAAATCCGAGGCAAAATTAATCAACAGGTCCAGGCTGTTTTCGTTTAAATCCGCGACAAAGCACATGGAGCTGTTGTGGGAGGTATATGGTATGTCCGAATGAACAAGCAACTGATGGCGGGTTATGCCGTAGCATTTGCCCCATGCCCGCTCCTCTATGGCCTGGGAAATCATTTCTGCCAGTTCACCGGTACCTTTGCTTTCCAAATCATCTGTATCGTCAATGCATATAAGAGTCCTCATTTATAATCCTCCCTTTCGCGAACTGTTCATTTATGTTTGGCCTTCCTGCTTTGAAATTCTCATGCCCACGCCGCTTAAAATTCGAGAAACCGTATCATCCGATAGATCTAAATTGAAAAAATCTTTATAAAAGCTCTTTGTTTCGGACTCCATGTTCAAATCATTAAATTGTTCGGGGTAAAGAAGTTTTGCCGTCCATAAAACAGCCAGGGGTGTTTCCAGTGAACCGGGATGGCCCCAGCGGGAAATTCCATTGGGCATTTGATAAACCTTGTGGTACTTTACAGCAGACAAAGATGACCACTGTTTGTTGGTCATAATATAATCAGCCACACCCGCTTCATTGGCAATTATCACCTCGGGATCCCAGAGCAGTATCTGCTCAAGGCTGGCATAATGCTTACCCTCCAGCATCCTCAGGTTCTGATTTAGTGAAACGTTGATTGCCCCGGCAGCCTGTGTCCAGTCAGCCGGCAGCGTGTCCCTGGTATCGGTTCTGGTGGCCTCATTCACCGAATGATAGATTCTAATCCTTTTCTCCCGGGGAATACCCGCGATTTTTTGTTTAACCAGGTCAACCCTTTGGCTGTAATATTCATTGTACTTTCTTGCCTTTTCTTCTGCACCAATTACTTTACCGATAACTTCAATGGCATACTGCTGTTCTTTTATATTTCTGTAGTCTGTAACTACATACGGTATCCCCGCTTTGTCAAGCTTGGCAGTCTCTCCTTTGTTTTTTGCGATTTCGCTTCTTATAAACACCACGTCCGGATTGGTATTAAGAAGCTCTTCAATGTTAATTGCTCCCTCCACAGAGGGTACTGAGGCATTTTTTATGGAAGGGTACATCCGGGTAAGAAGTTTATCTCTTCTAAGCCCGTCAACCACTGCCACAATATTATCTCCCTTACCCAGCATAGCTGTTACGTGACCGGAAAAAGCATAAAGGCAACCTATTCTTTTAACCTCGGAGGGGATTGTCACCTTGCGACCGGCGCTATCTATTACAGTTATTGTGCCGGCATTTTTTGAATCGACAACCGGAGAGTTGTTTTGCTGAAAATCGGTTGTCCGCCCGCTGCACCCGGCTATAGACGGAAGCAAAAACAATATCAAGGTAATAATCCATATAAATGGCCTTTTAATATTCAAGGATAACCGCCCCATTTCTATAACAAATCACTCGCCGGTGTTTATGGGGATGATCTGTCTCAATTCCAAGGAGTCGTCAATGCGGCAGGAAACCACTCTGGC
>CBEULQ010000592.1:0-2564 GCA_965543975.1 uncultured Desulfocucumis sp.
AAAAGGCTGCTGTATTTTGAGGAAGATATAAAGGTTATAGGTGAAGCGGAAGACGGCAACGAGGCCATACAACTAACAGAAAATCTTAACCCCGATGTTATCCTGATGGATATCAACATGCCGAATTTAGACGGGATAAAGGCATCCGAACAGATATCCCTTAAAAATCCGGATGCCGCAGTTGTAATAGTATCCATACAAGGCGAAAAGGAATATCTGCGCAAAGCAATGGCGGCCGGCGCCAGGGATTATCTGGTCAAGCCGTTCAGCAGCGGTGAATTGGCAAGCACCATCAGACAGGTTAGTGAACTTAACAAGAGGCGTTTGCACCTGGTGGACAAAAGTTACTCCCCCAGCGCCATTCCCAAAAGCACGGTACAGGGTAAGATTATTACGCTCTTTTCCTCCAAGGGAGGAGTGGGTAAAACGACTGCCGCCTGCAACCTGGCCATAAGCATGGCGCAAACATCAAATAAGAAAGTGGTCCTGGTAGACATGGATCTTCAGGGTGGAGATATTGCGGTGATGATGAATATTACCGCCCGGGACGGCATTGCGGAAATAGTCCAGGAAACTGATTATTCTGATTCGTCGCTGCTGGAAAGCTATCTCTCACCCCACCTGTCGGGAGTTAGGATTCTCCTTGCTCCCAATTCGCCGGAACTGTCAGAAAAAGTATTACCGGAACACGTGGAAGAAATATTAAGATCCTTAAAGATTATGTATGATTATGTAATCGTTGATACCTCAGCGGCTATAAACGAAGTAACCCTTGCCTGCCTCGAGGCGTCCGACCATATTCTGGTTACGCTTACCCAGGAATTGCCTGCCCTAAGGCATGCCCGCACCAACATGGAAATTTTAGAAAAACTTAATCTCAAAAACAAAGCTAGGCTGCTTCTTAACAGAGAAAGAACAGATGCTTTAAAAACAAAAGAAGTAGAAAACAACCTTGGCTCAACCATATCTGCCTGCATCCCGGAAGACGGAAAGTCTGTAGGTTTATCGGTCAACAAAGGGCAGCCGTTTGTACTTACCAATCCCGGGTCCCATATAGCCGATGCTATAAAAAGCCTGGCTGTAACCCTGTCGAACCAGACTACTTATGGACAGACAAAGGAGCAGCAGGAGCAGCCTAAAAAGTCCATAATCGGCAAACTGTTTAGCTTTTAGACTATAACAACACCAATTCTTTAGTGGGCACTATGGGAGGACATAAAAATGTCATTGCTAAAAAGGTTTGAAAAAAAAGCACAGACTTCCACACAATTTTCAGGCACCTCAACTGATAAAAATGTATTGATAATTCAACCTGTTCACCCCCCGAAAAGAGATCCTTACCAGAAATTAAAAAATAATCTTCATAAAAAGGTTATATCCGAGCTGACCTTGTTGAACTCCGGCCAGGATGACATCCATAATACATCCCGTAAAATTTTAGAACTGGTTAACAACCTTCTGGAAAAAGAGGAAGAACACCTGCCGCGCCATGAGAGACAAAGAGTAGCCGCGGAAATAGTTGATGAGGCCATAGGATTCGGCCCTATAACACCTTTGCTTAATGACCCGGATATAAGCGAGGTGATGGTTAACGGGCCAAATCAGGTTTATGTTGAGCGAAGCGGCAGAATTGAAGTAACGGATATATGCTTCAGGGATAACGCCCACGTGCTGCATATTATAGAAAAAATAGTTGCACCCATAGGCCGCAGAATAGACGAAAGTATGCCGATGGTAGATGCCCGGCTACCGGACGGGTCCCGGGTTAACGCTATAATTCCCCCGCTGGCACTGAAGGGTCCCGCTATAACCATAAGAAAGTTCTTCAGGGACCCTCTGAAAATCGAAGATTTAATAAATTTCAAAACCCTGACACCGGCTATGGCCAGTTTTATTGAGGCCTGCGTAAAAGCCAGGCTGAATATTGTTGTTTCCGGCGGCACCGGCAGCGGTAAAACCACCACTTTAAACGTGCTCTCCTCTTTCATACCCGGAGATGAACGAATTGTAACCATTGAGGATGCTGCGGAACTGCAGCTTAGACAGTCACACCTTATCACCCTGGAAAGCAGGCCCCCCAACATTGAAGGCAAAGGCGCAATAACCATCAGGGATTTGGTCAGAAATGCACTTCGGATGAGACCCGACCGAATTATTGTGGGCGAGGTAAGAAGCGGTGAGGCACTGGACATGCTCCAGGCCATGAATACGGGACACGACGGATCCCTTACCACCGGTCACGCCAATTCTCCCAGGGATATGCTATCCAGACTGGAAACAATGGTGCTCATGGCAGGTATGGATCTGCCGGTTAGAGCTATCCGCGACCAGATCTCTTCCGCAATAGACCTGATAATACAGCAAAACCGCTTCCGGGACGGATCCCGGAGAGTTACCCATATTACAGAAGTTCAGGGAATGGAAGGAGATGTAATTACACTGCAGGATTTATTCATTTTCCGTCAAGCCGGTGTTGACCATGAAGGAAAAATTCTGGGTGAGTTTAAATCCACTGGAATACGTCCCAAGTTCATGTTACGGCTGGAGGAATCGGGTATCCATCT
>CBEULQ010000593.1:0-2564 GCA_965543975.1 uncultured Desulfocucumis sp.
TGTTATTGTCTTTTGCAATTCGTTACTGTAGTTAATTTTCAGGATAGGGTTTCGAATAAGTTGGGGACATTCCTCACTCCAAAGTCAGGCTTTTAAATAGAGGTGTGTCCCCTAACCTTAATTGCCTGTTTATCCCCGATTTCGAGGGCGGGATCTTACAGGCTGTTAGCGAGATAAAGAAACAACTTATTGAAACCATTGAAGAACCCCCGGTTCAGTGAGCCGGGGGTTCAATCATTCCGTGAGCGCATTGACGGTGATTAAACCATTATGGCATAATGAACGGCTTATTGGGAAATTTTAATTATCATAATCTAATACGGTAAAATCCTGTCATACTTAACAAAGGAGTTTGATAGCCATGGGCATGTTTTGTAACCAATGTGAACAGACAGCCAAAGGGTTCGCCTGTACGGTGGCGGGGGTGTGCGGAAAGACCCCCGAAGTGTCGTCATTACAGGACCTTTTGCTGCACGCAGTCAAAGGTCTGTCTCTATTTGCCCGGGAAGGACGAAGGCTAGGTATAGTTGACGCCGAGATCAACCGGTTCACCTTAAAAGCCATCTTTTCCACCCTGACAAATGTTGATTTCGATCCGGAGCGCTTTCAAAAGCTGATATTGCGCTGTGTAGAGCTGAGAGAGCAATTGAAAGGAAAAGTAGGAAAGGCAGGCGGGAAAACGGATTTTGCCGATCCTTCGGCGACCTTTACCCCCGCCGCTGATTTGGATGGATTGATTAAACAGGGGAATTCCATGGGCCTGATAATCAACCGGGAGGCCGACCAGGACATACAGTCCCTCCAGCATATTCTGGTTTACGGCATCAAAGGTGTGGCGGCTTACGCCGACCACGCCCTGATACTGGGGCAGGAAGACGACAGGGTGATCGCCTACATTCATGATGGTCTGGCGTCCCTTGCCGACAAAAACCTTGCCATGGGCGACTGGCTTAACCTGGTGATGAAATGCGGAGAGATAAACCTCCGGACACTGGAACTACTCGACAAGGCGAATACAGATACCTTCGGACACCCGGTGCCCACGGAAGTGCCCCTGGGCCATAAAAAGGGCAAGTGCATTCTGGTATCGGGTCATGATCTGAAAGATCTTTCAGACCTCCTGGAGCAAACCACAGGTAAGGATGTCTACATCTATACCCACGGTGAAATGCTGCCGGCCCATGGCTATCCAGGCTTAAAAAAGCATAAGCATTTATACGGCCACTTCGGCACGGCCTGGCAAAACCAGAAAAAAGAGTTCCCCAGCTTCCCCGGCGCTATACTGATGACCACAAACTGCCTTCAGGAACCGCAGGAATCCTACCTTGACAACATTTTCAGCACAGGCCTGGTGGGCTGGCCCGGGGTAAGGCACGTGGAAAACGGCCAATACAGTTCAGTGATAGAAAAAGCCCTGGAGATGTCAGGTTTTCCTTCGGACGAAGACAAAGGCACAGTAATGGTTGGCTTCGGCCGCACCGCTCTGTTTGGGGTGTCGGATAAAATCATCGACGCCGTAAAGCAAGGCGCCATCAAGCACTTCTTCCTGGTGGCGGGATGCGACGGGGCCAAACCCGGGCGAAATTATTTCACCGAGTTCGTGGAAAAGACGCCGAAGGATACGGTGGTATTAACCCTGGCCTGCGGTAAATTCCGCTTCTTTGACCTAAAGCTGGGGGATATCCAGGGCATCCCGCGGCTGGTGGATATCGGCCAGTGCAACGACGCCTACTCCGCCATCCAGATTGCCCTGGCCCTTGCCAAGGCCTTTAACTGTGAAGTAAACGATCTGCCCCTTTCCATGGTGCTGTCCTGGTATGAACAAAAAGCGGTGGCCATACTGCTTACGCTATTGCACCTGGGAATAAAAAATATTCGCCTGGGCCCCAGCCTCCCGGCATTTATATCGCCGAACGTGCTGAACGTGCTGGTAGAAAACTTCGGCATCAAACCCATCACCACCCCGGATGAGGATCTAGCCGCAATACTTAACAACCCGGCCTATTATGCAGGCGAACCTCCCTTACATGCAGAAACGGGGCTTCAAGGATAATTCCGGTAAACTACCGAGCAATGATAAGTTTTCCTGTTACAAAAAACATATTCCCGGCGTCTGATAACCCGATAATAGGGTTTTAATCAGACGCCTTGACTATTACGGCAGCCTGTTCAGGCTGCCACTTTTTTGGTGAAAAAAAAAGTTATATACCGCTGTACGGTGAATATTGAAAATATATACTACTGTAGTAGTATATAGATAATAAATGTGAGGTGGTTTTCAACGAACGATGTTATTTTCAAACTTCAACAGCTTGGATTCTCATCTTACGAAGCAAAAGCCTACTACGCTTTAGTTCAGAAACACCCTGCCAATGGTTATGAAGTTAGCAAAATAGCAAAAATTCCCCCAGCCAAAATTTATGAAACACTTACCAGGCTGAAGAACAAGGGGGCCATTATCGACAGCAACACGGAGCCGGTTAAATATTACCCGCTGCCTCCGGATACGTTGCTGCCCAGATTAAAAAAGGATTTTTTAAATGTAATTGCTGATCTGGGAAATA
>CBEULQ010000594.1:0-2561 GCA_965543975.1 uncultured Desulfocucumis sp.
TGGGAGGCTGTAATGAAAAATATAGTATTAATCGGTTTTATGGGTACGGGCAAGAGTACAGTTGGGCGGCGCCTGGCCTTGCGTCTGGGGTTGGAATTTATTGATACAGATGAGGAAATAGAAAGAATAACGGGAAAAACCATCCAGGAGATATTTGCCCGTAACGGGTTAATACGGTTTCGTTCCGAGGAATCCCTGGTGGTTAGAAAACTGTCCGTTCAGGGAGGAAAGGTTATCGCCACCGGCGGTGGGGCCGTGCTTGACCCGAAAAATGTGGCCTGTCTTAAAAAAAACGGCGTATTGATCAGGCTTACCGCCTCCCCGGAGGTAATTGTACACAGGGTTGGAAAAAAACGCAACCGCCCTTTGCTAAACCGTGGGGAAGACCTTGGAGAGACAGTGGAAAAGTTAATGCAGGAAAGGGAGGAAATATATAGTCAAGCTGCAGACTTTACTGTGGATACCGGAGCTTTGTCCAAAGATGATACGGTGGAAAGGATTGTATCCTTCTTAGAAGAGAGGATGTTGACTAATTGTCGGAAATAACAGTAGGTCTTAAAGACAGAAGTTATGATATATTCATCCGGCCCGGATTGATAAACTCCATTTCCGATTATCTGGAAAAATTTAACGTTAGCCGTAGGCTATTGCTTGTAAGCAACCCTACGGTATACGGCCTGTACGGGGATGCCCTGGTTAAATGCCTGTTTAACGCCGGCTTCGAGGTGGTGGTTGGAGAGGTGCCGGATGGGGAGGAATACAAAGCCCTTTCCCAGGCGGAAAGACTTTATGACCTGGCTTTTTCCAAGGAACTGGACCGGCGTTCTCCGGTGCTGGCCCTGGGCGGAGGGGTGATAGGTGACCTGGCCGGTTTTGTGGCAGCCACCTATTTAAGGGGAGTACCCTTTGTGCAGATACCCACCACCCTTCTGGCTCAGGTGGATAGCAGCGTGGGTGGAAAAGTGGCGGTCAACCACCCGGCGGGAAAAAATATCATTGGGGCATTTTACCAGCCGGTAGCGGTGTTTGCCGACCTGAACACTCTTTTAACCCTGGATCCCAGGGAAGTACGCTCCGGATTGGCAGAGGTTATAAAGTACGGAGTTATAGCGGACGATGGTTTTTTCTACTGGCTGGAGGATAATATTGAGAGAGTTTTGTCGTTGGAACCTTCCGCCATGGAATATGTGGTGGAAAAATCATGCCGTATCAAGGCTGAAGTAGTGCAGTCCGACGAGACCGAACAAGGCCTCCGGGCAATTTTAAATTTCGGACATACCGTCGGACATGCCGTGGAAGCACTTACGGAATATAAAACGTACCGTCATGGGGAGGCGGTGTCCATAGGAATGGTCCTGGCCGCCAGACTGGCTGCGAATATCGGCATGTTGGAGTATACTGCGGCTGTAAGGACTGAAAAACTATTGGCAAAGGCTGGCCTTCCGGTAGAGCTTCCTTCCTTTTTAGACAGGGAGCGGATAATAGATTTGCTCCGGCGGGATAAAAAGGTTATTTCGGGATCACTGACATTCGTCCTCCCCACAGGGATAGGAAGGGTTGAAATTATACGGGATGTTGCCGTAAAGGACATAGCCGGAGCTTTAAGCGGTTAGAGCACTGTTGAAAAATACATGATTGTGTTGAATAAGCAAATTCAGTGAGCATCTACAAGGTTTACGAATCATCCTGAGGCCGTTCAAAAACAAGCATGGCGCGAAAGGTGAAGCCGTCCAGCGCGCAGCGTACTGGTGGTGTACGTGAGCACTGGACGGCGAGCCTGAGTTAAAGTGCCAGGCGTAAGTTTTAGGAACGGCCTCAGACGGCGGGTGGGTACCATGTCAAGTGAATATTTTTTCGAAAAAAAAGAAATTGTTTTGGGGGAATGCTCCTCAAACCCTTCCTTCTTGATGGATTCCGACGAATTAAACACCAATGATGACGATATGTCAGGATTGTTTAACTTTATCATGACTCGGGCGTTGGAGGTTAGGGCTACGGATGTCCACCTGGAGCCCGGACCCCGGGGAATGAAGATTCGCTTCAGAATTGACGGAATGCTGCTGGAAGCAGCTGTTCTTTCCACCGAAAAAAGCCTTCCCCTGGTGTCTGCAGTTAAAATAATTTCCGCAATGGATATCGCTCAGAGCAGGTTACCCCAGGATGGCAGAGCAACGATAAGTTATTTGAATCGCCAGATAGATTTGAGAGTTTCCACCCAGCCTACCATCGAGGGCGAGAGGGTGGTAATACGCCTGCTTGACAGGCATGGTCCGCTTCTGGAACTGGACAGGCTGGGGTTTTCCACCGGCAACATGAAAAAAATCAGGCGGATGATGTCAGGCAATGGGCTGCTGCTTGTCACAGGTCCCACCGGGAGCGGCAAAACAACAACTATGTATGCCATGCTTAAATGTTTGCGGAGCGGGCACAGGAATATTATGACGGTGGAAGACCCGGTGGAATACGTGCTGGAGGGTGTTAACCAAACCCTGGTTAATACGAAGGCAGGCCTTGATTTCACGGTGGGGCTCAGGGCTGTGCTGAGGCAGGACCCGGACATC
>CBEULQ010000595.1:0-2560 GCA_965543975.1 uncultured Desulfocucumis sp.
ATGTAACATCCCTCCTTTTTTCTTTGTTTACATTTTTTGTTGGTTTCAATATATCAAACCATTTAGTTTACCGCAACAGGCGGTTTTGTTTACTACATGCCAAGGGTGCCTATACAACATGAATGGTTTTATTCTTCTCACTGTATCACAATCTTGCTTCCAATATCTCGTTATGTCGTTGTTGACATATTGTTATATGGTTATTAATACTATATAATACAAAAGAGGTGAGTTATATGGATTTGAGAAAGGATGAACTGGCGGGTCTGATTGATGAACTCTCCCTGTCCGCTGATGTTAAAATATCGGACATGCCGGGTATAGGCCTGTATATGGAGCAATTGACTTCGCTTATTGACAGCAAACTTTCCAGGCACAAAAGGGAGAAGAACGACAAAATATTAACCAAAACCATGATTAACAATTACACCAAGGCAGGGCTCTTAATGCCCCCGGTTAATAAAAAGTACAACAAGGATCATTTCATATTATTGATACTCATTTATTATCTGAAGAATATATTGTCCATAAATGACATAGGAAAACTGTTCTCACCCATTCTAAACAACATCGCCAGCCGGGACGACGATGTAATTTCCTTGGAAGAAATATATTCCACATTTTTAGAGCTGGTAAGAATTGAGCTAGACTCTTTCAGCCTGTCGCTCATGAACAAGGTTGATTTAATAAAGGATAAAACGGCGAAGGTAGCCAGTGAGAAGCGTGATATAGCGGAACTTTTTCTGATGGTATTGATGCTGGTGGCACAGTCAAACGCACAGAAAAGACTGGCAGAAAAAATTATTGATACCTATTTCAGCGATACCGATTAGTTACTGATATTCTTTTTTCCTGAAAAGAACTGAAAAGGTTGTTCCGGAAGAACCGGTTTCCACCTTTATTGCGGCGTTGTGACGGGCGGCAATGCTGTAGCACACAGCCAGTCCCAGGCCGGTGCCGTTCTCCTTGGTAGTAAAAAATGGAGTACCGATTTTATCCATCAGTTCCAGGGGAATACCCGTACCCCGATCCTTTACGGATAAAACTACGATATCTTTATTTTCACTGTCCAGGCGGGTTTCAATTGCCAGTTCTCCGCCTGGAGACATGGAATCCAGCCCGTTACGCACAAGATTAAGTATGAGCTGGCGCATCTCCTTTTCATCCAGCAGCAAATCGGGTATTTCCTGAAGGTTAAAGTCAATGGTTTTGTCGGAGGTCATGGCATCCGCCGCTAACAGTGGGGACAGAGCCTGCACAATGCCATTAAGATCATTTATTTTATAATCAACGGGCTTGTTTTTGGCCAGGGAAAGATACTCCGTGATTATGGAATTAGCCCGGTCCAGTTCCTGAATCATCAAATCATAATATTCCTTATGCTCTTTGCATTCTTCTTTGTTGCCCAACAGTTGCAGAAAGCCGCGTACTGTTGTCATTGGATTCCTTATTTCATGCCCTATGCCGGCGGCCATCTCACCCACCATGTTCAGCCTGTCCAGACGGGCCATTTCTTTTTCCATTTGCTTTCGCTCGGTTATATCTTCGGCAAATTTTATAATATGCGTTATTCTGCCATCAGAGTCCCGGAGGGGGGAAAAGGAAGCATACTCCCAGTAATATTCCCCGTTTTCTTTTTTGCCGGTTATTTCGCCCTTCCACTCCCTGCCAGCTTTGATTATCTCAGACAACTGCATGGAAGTTTCGCTCCGGTTCTCGTAAAAGTTAACAATATGCTGTCCCTCCGCCTGTTCGGGCAAATAGCCGGTGATACGGGTAAAGCTGCTGTTGACATATTGAATCCTGCCGTCTGTGCCGGCTATTACCACCATGGCCGGGCTTTGCTCCACGGCGCAGGATAGAACCCGGAGCCCCTCCTCGGCCTTCTCCCTGGAGACGATTTCTTTTTTCAGGGAAATAAGGCTTTCGCTTAAATGCCTGCGGTGCTCCGCCTCTATATTGGTAAGACCTCCCACGAACCAGCCTATAACATACATCATTCCGATAAACAGCAAATTTGACTCCACTGTCTGATAAATATTTATTCCTCCAACTATATAACTGCTATAAAAAATCAGAAAAAATGTGCATATGGTAGACATTATCAATCCGCCGGTTGTTCCTGTCATAGATGCGGTAACAAGAACTGGCAACAGAAGAATGACCTCGATATTATATAGGCTGTTATTTACAACCAGCAAGGTAATACCCGTCACGAGCAGGGGGAAGGTTAAATAAGTTATCTTGGTTAAAGATATTCTATTAATGTCATCAAATAAAAAGCCTTTTCTGGAACCGAAAAGCAAAACAAAACAAACCGCAACCAGCCCGGCCACGGCAAAAAAACGAATGTTGATAACAGGGTAAATTTGGCCCGGCACATAAAATTTATGGCTGAGAATAAAAGAAGATATCATTATCAGAAGGCAAAGGATGTATGTAGTAATTAAATATTCCCGCAGTTCTTTCTCCCTTTGGGGGACATTACCGGTTGTCATGCTCTTCACCTGGAGCCGCCGGGGGGGCCTGCGTGTATTGTTAGAAGAGCGCGAGCCGGAGG
>CBEULQ010000596.1:0-2557 GCA_965543975.1 uncultured Desulfocucumis sp.
ATCATAAGAAAGCAATTTTAATTCCCGCTTGTCCTGATATAATAAAGTTTTAACAAAGATTTCTTCAGGCGGAATTATTGCTTTTTATCGATTTAGAAAGGCTATATATCCAAAGGGAGTTATGGGAACCGTGAATAAAAGTCATACACTGTAAGATTATTAGACAGGTTCACGAGCATTGGAGTGAGCGCGGGGGCAATACAGCGCTATACTGCGTGGGGTTTTTCTATCTGCCGGTAATATACATTACCTGGTACAGGATAAAATCATATACAGCAGGCTGGATTAATGTGAAACGACCCCGTGGAGGGGTCGCGTCATACCGTTTTATCTCGCTAACAGCCTGTAAGACCACGTCCTTGAAGGTCGGGGTCTTGCAGGCTGTTAGTATAAGGTAAGGGGACACACCTCAATTTTACAGCATTTCTTTAGGGTCAGAGGAATGTCCCCAACGTGTGTCAGGGGACATTCCTCTTTTGAAAGCCTGACTTTGGGGTGTTATACTTTTTTATGCTGGTGTCACACTACAAAGCACAGCTTTAAAGTCGGGGTAAGCTGTGATGGGGTCAAAGACATCCATATCAACCAATAAGTTAACGTTGGCGTTAGGCCAACCGTGCGGAACGCTTACCACACCGGTGGCTAATTTTTCTGTGGTGCGCACACGCATTTTTATCTTCCCATTTTTCGTTTCGATACTGGTCAAAATGCCGTCCGACAACCCGTACTGGGCTGCTGTAGCCGGGTGTATCTCCGCCAGTGGCTCAGGATTGCTATTGCGCAGCACAGGCACCTGGCGCTGTTGGGTATGAGTGTACTCCTGTGCCCGCTCGCCGCTGATTAAAATAAGCGGGAACCGCTGGTAAAGCTCAGGGGTATTAATCGGGCTTTGACCCGGCTCGAGATATACCGGTATAGGATCGTATCCGTGATCCTTTAAAGTCTGCGAGTAGATTTCAACTTTTCCGCTGGGGGTGCGCAATTTTTTCTCCTTATAAATCAAATATTGCTTTTCTCCGAAATAAACGCCTATTTGGTTAGCCTTTAAATTATCTCTGAATTCGCCGGGTGGTAAAAAGGCATCAACCATCTCTTCGTCGTTTTTCCAGGGGAAGTATTCGCCCATACCCATACGACGGCCCAGTTCACTCCAGATCTTCCAGTCGGGCCAGCTTTCGCCCACCGGTTCGATCACCTTGTGGTGGATCATGGCGTACGGCTCCCCGTGGACAACACCGAAAACGTAGGAAATGCCGCCTTTCTCTAAAAAAGTGCAGGCCGGCAATACTACATCCGCCAGTTCAGCAGTCTCCGTAAGGAAAGGATCAATCACCGCCAAAAATTCAAGGCTCTCAAAGGCTTTTTTAAACAGCTGCGCGGCGGGGAAAGAGACCACCGGGTTAGCTGCGGTTACGATGGTGCCCTTGATGGGGTAAGGCTTCCCTTCCAGGACCGCCTGTGGAAAAAGAGTAGCTATCCCGAAGGGTGCCTTGCGGCCCCACAGATTGCTGAAAATGGGATACTCTTCAGCCCCGATGGGATCTTCCTGATCCCTCAGGCTCAAGTTGGTCAGAGGAACCCGTGGCCCTTCCACCCATCCCCCCGGAACCGCAAAATTCCCCGTCACCGCCTGCAGGATTGATAAAAGGCGGGAGTTTTGTAAACCATTCCGGTGCTGGTCAAGGCTGTTTATCCCCTGGATGATGCAGCTTGGCTTGGCCTGGGCAAAAATCCTGGCCACGTTTTTGATGTCGGCCGCAGGTACCCAGGTAATTTCCTGTGCCCATTCAGGAGTGTACTGTTGGACGTGCTCAACCAGCTCTGCAAAACCTACAGTATAGTTTTCCACAAAGTCTTTATCGTAAAGGTCTTCGTTGATGATCACGTTCAGCATCGCCAACCCCAGAGCCGCGTCCGTGCCAGGTCGGATCGACAAATGGTAGGCCTTCTCGGCCAGCGCTATACGCTTGGGGTTGACAACAATCAACTCGATGTTTTCCTCACTTAACTTTTTCCTTATCAGTTCGCCCAGCATGCCCTTTGCGCCGTCGGGGTTATGCCCCCACAGGATGATGCACCGGGAAGGCCCGGGGTCGTCCAGCGGATAGCGGCCGAAGGTCAGTTGGCGGGCCAGGATGCGTGCCCGGTAGCAGATGTTTTCAACGGACAAAAGGTTGGGAGTGCCGAAAGCGCCTTTAAAACGGCGGGCAAAGGTGGCCACCTCGGCGTTCTCCACCCCTACGGAACCGCAGAATATGGCGAGGGCCCGGGCACCATACTTTTTCTTGATATCATTCAATTTCTCAGCGCAGAAGTCTAGGGCAACGTCCCAACTGACCTTTTGCAAACGGCCTTTTTCGCGCAGGAGGGGCGTTGTCAAACGACTGGCTGAGTACACATAGTCGGGCAGAGCTTCCCCCCGTGGGCAAATATACCCTTTGCTCACCGGGTGCTCAGGCAGGCCTTCCACTTTTAGTAAGCGGCCGTTCTCAATGTGCGTTTTAATCCCGCAGTCCCATACGCACAACATACAATCACTGATTACTAATAGTGGAAG
>CBEULQ010000597.1:0-2556 GCA_965543975.1 uncultured Desulfocucumis sp.
GTTGAAAAGTATGGTCCGATTGTAAAAGATTTTGGCGTTGCAACCACCACTGGGAAGGCTATCATTTTTGGATATGATGATGAAGAATCGTAGAACAACATGGGGTCCTGCAAAATAAGTTGGGTGTGCCAGACACCCAACTTAATAGCTTATTATGCCATGTCACATTACCTTAGAATCTTCCTAAAGGTTGTCAGGCGCAATATTGCCGGCGTCAGTTTTTTGCCGCCAGATTTGCCAGGTAATATTGAAAGTCGTCATTGCTGTATCGATTGTTTTTTAGAGCATCTAACCACCAGCCGGCTATTATGAATCCACCGTCCGCCGTTTGCTCCAACGGGAAATTCTCGTTAAATTTACCATTTTTCAGGGTATATTCCTTCAGCTTATCTCCACAGGCACTTAATCTTACCAGGAAAAAGGAATGGGTATCAGAATTTGCGGTTGTTGCCCAACCGGCTGCGAGATATTCCCCTTCAGGGGTCTGCCGGACCCATTTGCCTGTGCTCCAGTCATTTATGACCATGTTTTTTTCCCACAGTTTATTGCCCAGGTGATCAGTTTTAAGCAGGTAGAGGTCAAAGTTCCCGTCCCTGTAAGATGATGTTTGCCCGGTTACAATAAACCCACCGTCGGAAGTCTGCTCCACCATGCTTGCGGTATCCCAGCCTTTGCCGCCGTAATTTTTCTCCCATAGTTTTTTGCCTTCTGCGTCGGTTTTAACTAAATATACGTCATAGCCGCCGGTTGCCGGGGAAAATGTCTTACCCGCCACGATATATCCCCCGTCCCTGGTATTTCTGACGTAGGTCCCGGAATCGGTCTCATATCCACCGAATATCTTTTCCCATACTTTATTGCCGTCTTTATTTACTTTAATCAGATAAACATCAACATTGCCGTTTTCCGGTGAGACGGTTTCACCGGTTATGATATAATCTCCTTCCCCGGTCTGACGGATAGAGGCGGCTGTGTCGTCGCCCTCGCCGCCGTAATATTTTTCCCACTGTTTCCGGCCCGAGGCATCGGTTTTTACCAGGTATACGTCCGTATTGGCTTTGCTGGAGAATGGCTTTTGTGTTATTCCGGCCATTATATATCCGCCCTCGGAAGTTTGCAGTACGGCCGAGCCGCAATCATCCCCGCTGCCGCCATAGAACCTCTGCCACTGCAAAAGGCCCTGGGAGTCCAGCTTCAGGAGTGTTGCATCAAAATACTGTGTTCCGTAATTATAAATCGGGACGGATTTGCCGGTTACTATATATCCCCCGTCGGAGGTCTGGCAGGTCGCGTATGCCATGTCAATTTTATTTTGGCCAAAAACTTTCTCCCATTTTAGTTCCATTCCTTCCCGGGCGATGGCCGGGGCGCCGGTCAGCGTAAATGCAATAGATAACGTAAAAAGGCAGAAAAAGATTCTTTTAAACAACAATAATACCTCCCCGGCCGTAGAGAAGAATAACTCATCTTTTTATTAATGTCCCTGCCGCTTCTTTCTCCAGTTCCCTTAGTTTATCCTCCCTGCCGAACACAATCAGTATGTCGTCGGGCTTAATTATTTCCCCGGGCTCGGGGTTGGCTATGATTATGTCGTTTCTTAAAAGGGCCAGCAGTTGGGTATTAAAATCTTCCCTGAGGCGGGAGTTCTTTAATTCCCTGTGGGCCAGGGGGGATGTATTGCTTATTCTTATTTCCTCCAGTTCGTAGCTTACTTCCTTTTGTTCAATGAGCGTCTGCACGAAAGCAACGCTGGCGGGCTTGACCGCGGCCAGCGCCATACGGTTGCCGGCAATGGCCGAGGGACAAATTACTATGTCAGCTCCGCCTCTTTGGAGTTTAACTACGCTTTCCGGCTTGACGGCCCTGGCCACCACTTTTACGCCCGGGTTTAAATCCTTGCAGGTTACGGTAATGAACAAATTTCCGGCGTCTTCGGGAAGGGTGGTAATAACGCTGAGGGCGGCGTTAGCCCTTGCAGTCAGTAAATTGACGTCTTCCGTGGCGTCCCCTGGTATATACAGAACTCCCATGGACTGAAGCTTTTCCAGGTGTGCCGGGTCTTTCTCAATTACCACGAAGGTGGCTTTTTGGTCAATCAGTTCGCTGATTACTTCCTGTCCGACCCTTCCAGCCCCGCAAACCACTATATGATCTTTTAGCCTGGATATTGCTTTCTGCATTTTTCTTCTCCCCCAAGTGTCTCTAACCTGCCCCTCTATCAGAGCGGCCAGTGAGGTGCCCAGTAAATAAGTAAAAAGCCCGACTCCGGTCAGTATAAGTGTCATAACCACCAGGCGGCCGGTTTGCGTACGCGGCACCACGTCCCCGAAGCCTACTGTGGTGATGCTTATTATCGCCAGCCACAGGGCGTCGCTGTAACTCATGCCCTCCACAACCTTCAGGGAGTGCACGGACAGCGCTATTAGCAGCAAAAGCCCCAAAATGGCAATTAAAAATGATTTAAATGACAATGTCAACACCCCAAAATATTATACACTATTCGGGGAGTTTCGTGGTATGGGGCATTATGGTGCGTCGGCGGTCATCGTTTTCCCT
>CBEULQ010000598.1:0-2556 GCA_965543975.1 uncultured Desulfocucumis sp.
GGCATACGAGATAGTAAGCCGTGACTGGAGTTCAGACGTGTGCTTTCCGATCTACGTAGTCCTGATC
The DNA here is from genome assembly GCA_965543975.1 of uncultured Desulfocucumis sp. Taxonomy (GTDB): domain Bacteria; phylum Bacillota; class Desulfotomaculia; order Desulfotomaculales; family Desulfocucumaceae; genus Desulfocucumis. The sequence goes on from CBEULQ010000598.1 coordinate 68, forward strand.
AAAGGAGAAGCGGACATCTGGCTGGAATTCCAGTCTGTGGCATCCAATTTAATCAGGACTACGTCCACCGAAACCGCCTTCAATTCCATAACCCTGCAGGGATTAAACGCACCATACGCCATGGCGGTTAATAAGGAAGACAAAATTCTGGCCGATATATTGAATAAAGTCTTTATTAATTTGAACAACAGCGGCTTCTTTACATTCCTGGATCAAAAATGGTTCGGTATTAACCTTACCAGGGATATACCCTCGGTGAAAACCATCAGGTCTATAGCACTGTCAATATTTTTTATATATACAATTATTTTTGTATTCCTGTACTGGAATTCGCTATTGAGAAAGCGAATATACGATAAAACCGAAGAAATATCAAATTTATACCACAGGGTCAGCCAGAGCCTGGAGGACACCCTGAACATGGCCGCCGCGGCAATTGACGCCCGGGACTCGTACACGGCCCAGCATTCAAAAATGGTGGCTAATTACGCAGCCACCCTGGCCATGCACATGCGGCTGCCCAGGGAAATCTTATACAATATTTACACGGCCTCACTCTTTCACGACATTGGCAAGATAGCTATGCCCGATCGTATACTGCAAAAAAAAGGGGCACTGACAGATGATGAGTACAACCTTATCAAGGAGCACTGCCAGCACGGAGCCCGTATACTTAACCAGAGCCGGGGGGCAATCGCCGATCTGTCCCAGATGATATATTCACACCACGAAAGATATGACGGCGGCGGTTACCCGGAAGGAACCAAACTCAGGGACATCCCCATATCCATTATTGTTTTCGCCGACGCCTTCGACGCCATGACATCCGCCCGCCCCTACAGGGAACCCTTGAGCAGTGAAGCAGTGCTGGATGAAATTACAAGGGGGGCGGGCAGGCAATTCCACCCGCTGGTGGTGGCATATTTCAAAGAATTGTTGGAGAACTACGGCAGCGCGTCAGATGTGTACACTTTTGTTACCAAGATTAAGCAAAACTCATATGAGTTGCACAAGAAAATTGCCACCAACCTGTTCTAGCCGTTTACAAGTATCTCCCTCATCCTGTCCATCATGCTTAAGGAACCCTCATCATCCATCATTGCCGCTTTGGGGCCGAAACCGAAACCGCCCGCCATGTCGGTAAGCACTGCTTTTAAAGCCTTCATGCGGCGGCGATAGAATTCTTCGTGCCCCACCTCTTCAATACCGATGCCCAACCTCTCCCTTAGCATGTCCGGACCAAAAAGCAAGGGAGCAATCATCCGGGCAACCGCCTCGGACATCCACACCCTGCTGTTCAGTTCAACGTTGCAATAATTAATGACATCCATATACAAGTCGAACATGCTGTACATTTTAATCGCATCGGCATCGTCCAGCCATTCTTGCACGGTCCATGTACGCCCGCCCCTGTGTCCGAAACAAAAGGGCTGGCGGTCCAAAAGAAAATATTTTTCCTCCAGCCCGCCACCCTCCTCCGGTGATTTGGCCCTTACCGCCCGCCCCAGGGGGTAAGTCCGGCAGTTTCTGGACCGGACGGGATAAACCCTGCATTTCCCATCTTTAAACATAAAAACACACGGGCCTTTCTCAGCGTGTTTGAACCTGGCGAAGGGCCAACCGTATTCATGGTCAACTTCATAGACACAATACTCTTGCAGGAATTCCCTGCCCGGTATCTTTAAATGCCTGGCCATGATTTCCACATCCCATGGGTCCAGCATAATGGATATGGTGTTGCAGCAACGGCCCATACAGTCATCCTGACATTCAAAATTAAATTGGTGATCCATAGGGAGCCCGGCCAAAGCGCCCTGCTCCAGCTTTTCCTGCAAATCGCGCCTAATTTTTTGCGACATTTCAATCTCTCCTCAATTAATACTGCATGAGTAATTCTACACCCATTATTAATCAACCTTCACCTTTAAAGGCCATTTAATTTACTAAAAAATCTCAGGGGGCAGCCTGCCGGCCGCCCCCTATGTATTGTAACCCTTCACCATTTTGATTATTGCTCCATTTGTCTTGCCAAAAACCCTGCAGCAGTCTCAGCCAGTTTGCTTTCCAGGTTACCCATCTGTGCTCCTTCCCTGGAGGCAATAATAACTGTTCCGATAGGGTCACCGCCTGAAATTATAGGTGCTATAATTGCGGAATTGCAGACCAATCTGTCGTCGGCAGTTATTGTAACATTATCCGCATACATCTGCACCTTGCGTTTATCCATAACCTCCTCCACCAGCTGATTTATTGCCTTGGCGCTGAAATCCTTGGCATTTTTCCCGGCCACGGAAACCACGGTATCTTTGTCTGTAATGATGGACAAGTGGCCCAGAGCTTCATACAGCGACTCCGCATATTCCTGGGCAAAAGCTCCCAGTTCCATGATGGGGCTGTATTTTTTCAACAATATCTGCCCACCACGGTCTACATATATTTCCAAGGGATCTCCCTCTCTAATCTTCAGGTTCCTGCGCAGTTCTTTGGGT
>CBEULQ010000599.1:0-2547 GCA_965543975.1 uncultured Desulfocucumis sp.
TGCCCGCTTCCTTGCCGGTCTGCAGCGTTCCATGGCGACATCCATGGTAATTTTGCCCCTCATGACCAATTCCGCCAGGGTCTGGTCCATGGTCTGCATGCCCGCTTCCTTGCCGGTCTGCATCGCCGTATAAAGCTGGTGCTCCTTCCCCTCCCGGATCAAATTCCGGACTGCGGGATTTGAAAGAAGAATCTCAACGGCGGCCACCCTGCCCCTGCCGTCGGCCCTGGGCAGCAATTGCTGGGCCACCACAGCCTGCAGGGAATCCGCCAACTGCTGCCTTATCTGGTTGCGGGACGCGTCCGGGAAGACGTCAATAATCCGGTGCAGGGCCAGGGGCGCCGTCTGGGTATGCAGGGTGGAAAAAACCAGGTGACCTGTTTCCGCCGCAGTGAGGGCGATGGATATGGTCTCCATATCTCTCATTTCGCCCACCAATATAACGTCCGGATCATGGCGCAGCACATGTTTTAACGCATTGGCAAAGGAATGGGTGTCTATGCCCACCTCGCGCTGCTTTATGATGGACTTTTTATGGCTGTGCAAAAATTCGATGGGATTCTCAATTGTAACTATATTCAGGGCTCTTTCCTCGTTAATCAGGCGGATAATGGCGGCCAGGGTGGTGGATTTGCCGCTGCCCGTGGGCCCCGTGACCAGCACCAGCCCCCGGGGAAGAAAGGCAAGCTCCCTTACTGCCGGGGGCAGCCCCAAGCTCTCCAGGGTCGGTATATCCATGGTGACCACCCGGAAATTTACCCCCAGTGAGCCCCTCTGCCACATAATGTTACCCCGGAAACGGCTTAAGCCTGGAATGGACAGGGAAAAATCCAGTTCCAGCACATTTTTCAGATATTCCACCTGGCGTTCGTCCAGCACCGGCATAACCAGTTCCTCTATATCCCGGGGCATCAGTTTTTGTCCGCTCATAGGCGTCAACTGGCCGTAAACCCTGGTTACCGGCGGCATACCCGCCGCCAGGTGCACGTCCGAACCGTTCATCTGCACAGCATCCGTAAGTATTTCCTTTATCGTGGAATATTTTTTTTCGATCATAATACCACCCTCAACATTTCTTCCAGTGAAGTAATGCCCCTCTTCACCTTTAACATGCCGTTTCTGCGCAGTGTGGTCATCCCGTCGCCCACCGCTGCGTCCTTTATTTCCCGGGCGGATTTCCTTTCCAATGTCATGCGGTATATTTTTTCATCGGCAAATAACAATTCATAAACCCCGAACCGCCCCCGGTAGCCGGTATTGCTGCAGCGAATGCAGCCTTTAGGGCGGTAAAGCAGCGCCTTGCTCTCTCCCTGCTCCAGGGGGAAGTCGAGTATCTTTTCCAGTTCACTGCGGGGCAGTTCATAGGGTTCCTTGCAATTGGGACAGAGCACCCTGGCCAGGCGCTGGGCAACCACACAACTCAGCGAAGAAGCTATTAAAAATGGCTCTACCCCCATCTCCAGCAAACGGCTGATGGCTCCGGGAGCATCATTGGTATGCAAAGTGGAAAAAACCAGGTGGCCGGTCATGGCCGCTTCAATGGCCGTGCGAGCGGTCTCCATGTCCCGTATTTCCCCCACCATGATGATGTCCGGGTCATTGCGCAATATTGAGCGCAGCCCGGAGGCAAATGTTAGTCCGGCCTTTGGGTTAACCTGCACCTGGTTCATCCCGTCCAGCCGGTATTCAACCGGGTCCTCCACGGTAATGACATTTTTCCCTACCCTGTCCACTTCGTCCAGGCTGGCGTAAAGTGTACTGGTTTTGCCGCTGCCGGTAGGCCCGGTGACCAGTATGAGGCCATATGGCAGCCTGATTATAGACCGGTATTTTTCCAGCATATCCGGCTCAAGGCCCAAATCCTCCAGGGATAGCATTTTACCGGAGCGATCCAGCAGCCGCATGGTAATCCGCTCACCAAAGGTAGCGGGAAGTGAAGCCACCCGCACATCGATTATCCTGCCTTCAATCTTCAGGGACATCCTGCCATCCTGGGGTTTCCGCCGCTCGGCAATATCCAGATTGGCCATTACTTTTAACCTTGAAACCAGGGAGGCATGCATGCGGCGGGGCGGTTCCATTATGTCATGGAGCACGCCGTCGATTCTAAAGCGCACCCTCATGTATTTTTCGTAAAGTTCTATATGCACGTCACTGGCCCCGGCGGTAACTGCCTGGGTCATGATCATATTTACCAGTTGTACTGCGGGTCTTTCCGAGGAGCTTACATTCTCGGCGGTAAAGTCTTCGGGAAGCTGGCTTTCCTCTTCCCCCTGCTCCACCACCATGCTCTCCCGGCTGTATTTTTCTAAGGCCGCCTCCAATTCCGTATCCGGCACCACCACCGGGGAAATGTCGTAGCCGGTCATGATGCGCAAATCGTCCATGACCATGATATCCGAGGGCTTCTGCATGGCCACTATTAATTTATCCCCGTCGAAGGCCACCGGCAGCGCTTTGTAACGTCTGGTCGCCTCAGCGGATAGAGTTGCCACCGCAGCCGGGTCTACCTGAAATGATTCCATTGAAATAAAGGGCACTCCGGCC
>CBEULQ010000600.1:0-2543 GCA_965543975.1 uncultured Desulfocucumis sp.
AAGGCTGGAGGACAGCCTGATTGGCTCCGGCACCAGAGTAATGAAAAATAACAACAATCAGAAAATACTACGGCTATTCGTGGGGGACGACGCGGAAGTAACATTGTAATTTAAGAGTTTTACACAGGAGGCATATATAAATGGAATTGATAAAAGATGTGGTGGTAAAGCAGCTCAAAATAATCCCCGACGACAGGGGCTACCTGTTTGAAATGATGCGCAAGGATTGGCCGGAATTCATTAACTTCTCCCAGTCCTATGTCACCGCCTGCTATCCCGGGGTATACAAAGCCTGGCATTACCATAAAAAGCAGTATGACCATTTCGTCTGTCTCTGGGGAATGGCCAAAGTAGTACTTTACGACCCTAGGGAAGATAGCCCAACCAAAGGAAAGATTAATGTATTCCATATCGGTCAGCTAAACCCCACCCTGTTAAGAATACCTCCCCTGGTGCACCACGGCTTTACCGCCGAGGGCGGGCAAACAGCGCTGATTGTGAATTTCCCAACCGAACTATACAATTACAAGGAACCTGATGAATTCCGGGCACCTTACAACGACCCATCCATTCCCTACGACTGGGAGGTAAAACACGGTTGAGAGTACTGATTACCGGCGCAGCCGGCATGCTGGGCCGGCAGGTTACAGAAGAATATAATAAACGAGGTGCAACAGTTTACCCATTTACCAGAAATGATTTGGATATAACTGACTACAGCGCAATAACAAAAGCATTTAAAAACAATAAACCGGAAATTGTGGTTAACTGCGCTGCCTATACTAACGTTGACGGAGCGGAAACCGAAAAAGAAGCGGCATACCTGGTAAACGGGCTGGCACCCCGCCTGCTGAGTCTGGCCTGCCGTAATTCCAACGCCAGTCTGGTGCATATTAGTACCGATTACATATTTAATGGCCATTCCAATAAGCCTTATCTGATTTCCGACATCCCCGATCCGGTCAACACATACGGAACCAGTAAATTAATGGGAGAACAGGGAATCCGGGAATCCGGCTGCAGCTATTACATTATTCGAACTAGCTGGTTGTTCGGTCCCAACGGCAAGAATTTTGTTGATACTATTTTGAAATTAGCCAGGGAAAAAGATTCCCTGCAAGTAGTAAACGATCAACATGGAAGTCCAACCTATACCCCGGACCTGGCCAGAGCAATAGCGGACCTTGCCGGAACGAGCATATATGGAACATACCATTACACCAACAGCAGCATTACCACCTGGTACGGATTTGCAAAAATAATATTACAAATATCGGGATTAAAAACAAGAATAGAACCCTGCAGCACGGAGCATTTCCCCAGGCCGGCCCGCAGGCCGGCAAACTCTGCCCTTGACCACTTCCCAACAGCACAAATACTGGGCTACATGCCTCCGCCCTGGGAAGATGCGGTGGAGCGATACATAAAAAACTACCGCCAAACGGAGGAATAAAACAATGCATTTACTGGTAACTGGCGGAGCCGGGTTTATCGGCTCTAATTTTATAAGATACATACTGGCAGAAACCGACTGGCAGGTTACTAACCTGGACAAGCTGACCTACGCTGGCAACCTGGAAAACCTGGCTGATATTCAGGATAATCCCCGCTATCAATTCTTGCGCGGCGATATTGCCAATCCTTTAATAATTGAAGATCTATTATCAAAAAATATAATCGACGCGGCAATCAACTTTGCAGCGGAATCCCATGTGGACAGAAGCATCCAGGACGCCTCACCTTTCATTACAACTAACATCGCAGGCACCCAGACGCTACTCGATGCCGCAAAAAAGTACGAGCTAAAAAAAATCGTTCAGGTGTCCACCGACGAAGTATACGGTAGCCTGAATATGGATGACCCGGAATTCACTGAGAAAACGCCTATTGCACCGAATAGCCCCTACTCCGCAAGCAAAGCGTCAGCCGACCTCTTATGTCGCGCCTACTTTAAAACATACGGCCTACCGGTGGCGATTACCCGCTGCTCCAACAATTATGGCCCTTACCAGTTCCCAGAAAAGCTGATCCCCCTTGTGATAACGAACGCCCTGGAGGAAAAGCCCATTCCGGTCTACGGTGACGGTATGAATGTTCGGGACTGGCTCTTTGTTAGCGATCATTGTTCGGCGTTAAAGATGGTCATCGAAAAAGGTATGCCTGGAGAAGTATACAACATTGGTGGTGGAAAAGAAGTACCCAACATTACCCTGGTAAAAACCATTTTAAAAATATTGGGCAAATCCGAAAACCTGATCACTTACGTGCCGGACCGCCCCGGCCACGACCGCCGATATGCCATAAACCAACAGAAAATAGAGAGTGAGCTTGGCTGGCGGCCGGCTTTCATCTTTGAAACGGCGCTCAAAGAAACGGTGGAGTGGTATGTGGAAAATCAAAAGTGGTGGAGCAGGGTAAAATCAGGCCAGTATATGGAGTATTACGAAAAGTGGTATGGAAATCTGTAGGTTATAACCAAAGTGGAAATAAATTATAATATCAATCATAGAGCCCTGTTCTATCAGAACCGGGCTTTTTGCATG
>CBEULQ010000601.1:0-2540 GCA_965543975.1 uncultured Desulfocucumis sp.
AAATAATGCTATTGTCGTTGACCACTACTGCCGGAAACTTAAAGAAATAAAACTATTGGGAAAGGAAGTCCTTATTCATCACCCACTCAACACATGCGAAATGGAAGAACTGAACAGCACGGCCTTCCATTTTACAGAGGAATATATTTACCAGGGCAGTGCCAGGCGATTGTTCAGCATCACCCACAGTGACAGCAGTAATCCGTCACGCAAATTTAATTTCTACGGTATTGCCGCAGAGGAGCATATTGGAGACCGGTCCGGGTTTGTGGAGAGAAGCATTCCGGAATCCAAGTACGCTATATTCAGGTACCCGGGGTTCATGGGATTAATATTTGGTACGGTATTTAAAGATTTGGATAAATGGCTCAATGTATCCGGACTTAAATTAAACAATAATGCAGGTATAGAATACTTTGAATTATTTACTGAGGAATACAAGCAGACCAGGAAATTTTATTTATATGTACCTGTGCTCTGAATTTTATCATGGTAAAAAACCTCAAGATTTTTCTTCCATACTCAGGTTATTTTTAGATATAAGTGAGCCTTGGGTTCGGAAGGGGTTGTTCCCCGACCTTCGAGGACGGGGTCTTACAGGCTGTTAGCGAGATAAAACCTGAGGGGGGAGCTGAGGGTGCCAAAATATAAGGATATGGTGCAACCTGTTCGGGCTTCTGGCGTTGAGATGAGGAGAGTTCACATAGAACCTGTGCCCGACGACCAAAAGTGCGAAAAGGCTATCCAGTACCTGGACGAAATGCGTAAAAAGTTCCAGTCCTTTGTAATGGCCATGGAATCGTGTGTGAAGTGCGGTGCCTGTGCGGAAAACTGCCATACCTATCTGGGCACCGGGGATCCCAGGAATATCCCCACCAACAGGGCGGAATTAATTCGTAAGATTTACAGACGGTATTTTACTCTGGAGGGAAAATGGTTCGGCAAACTGGTGGGAGCTGAAGATATCAATCTGGATACAATTGAAGAATGGTATTCATACTTCTACCAGTGCAGTGAGTGCCGCCGGTGCGCCCGTTCCTGCCCCTTCGGTATTGACACCTGCGAGGTTACCTTTGTGGGGCGCCAGATTCTGCACTGGTTGGGGATAACTCCCAAACTACACGCCAACGTGGGCGCAGCCATGGAAAGAGTCGGCAACCACACCAACCTTCCCAAGCCAGGTCTTATCGATACACTGGAGTTTCTTGCCGAAGATATAATGGATGAATTCGGAATCAAAATGTCCTTCCCGGTGGATAAGCCGGATTCCGACATTCTCTACATTCCCTCTTCGGCGGACTTCCTTTTGAACGAATATACTTTGAAAGGGGCAGGCCTGTTTTTTACCTACATCGGCGCCAACTGGACCATACCCAGCATTGTTGCCGAAGCCGGAAATTTCGGCTTCCTTTTTGACCAGGCGTTTACCCAGCGCCATAACGTCATGCGCCTTCTGGACGCGGCCCAACAACTGGGCGTTAAGAAGATTGTTTGGGGCGAGTGCGGTCACGGCTGGCGCGCGGCAAAGATGTACATTCCGACAATGGCCGACCGCCCTGTAAGGTGGCCCATCACTCATATACACGACGAAGTCGCCTATTACATCAAAACTAACCAGTTGAAGCTGGATCCCACCAAAAACAGCAAACCGGTCACCCTGCATGATCCCTGCAACTATGCCCGGGCCTGCGGCCTGCAAGAAAATCTGCGCACGGTAATACAGGCCAGCGTTACGGACTTCAGGGAAATGACTCCCAACAGGGACTGGACCTTCTGCTGCGGCGGCGGTTCAGGCATATTGTTCGACGACCCTGATATGTACCAGCGCCGCATCCGGCTTTCCGCCAAGAAAGCTGAACTGGTAAGGGCCACCGACGTGGGCGCCAACGGAGACGGTATACTGTGCGCTCCCTGCTCCATCTGTAAGGCTCAGCTCTATCCCATGGTGGATGAACATGAACTGGGTGTGGAAGTAAAAGGATTAATTGACCTGTTGGGCAAAGCCCTAGTTTGGAAATAGGAATATTTTTATCTCCTAAGTTTCGGCGGTGACACCCAAGGCGGACATCCTGGCCGGTATGTGCAACTCCGCGGCGGCATCTGTAAGGCTCAGCTCTATCCCATGGTGGATGAACATGAACTGGGTGTGGAAGTAAAAGGATTAATTGACCTGTTGGGCAAAGCCCTAGTTTGGAAATAGGAATATTTTTATCTCCTAAGTTTCGGCGGTGACACCCAAGGCGGACATCCTGGCCGGTATGTGCAACTCCGCGGCGGCCCAGACAGAGCAACTGGGCTGCCGTCTGCAAATACCCGATGACCCGGTAGTAGCACCACTGCCCTGGGAACCGCCCTATTCGCCGGGGGGGGTTATCAAAGCAGTTAGTGTTATTCACTTGACGGCGGCTCCTCGGCGGGCTGCCGATTTAATTTAGTGTACTTTTTATTTAAAATGTTCAGCAAAGAATTTTTCAATAAAGCAAAAAAACAGGATGCAACAATTTCACCCTAAGTAAAATATTTTTTGACCAGTTTTTTTC
>CBEULQ010000602.1:0-2537 GCA_965543975.1 uncultured Desulfocucumis sp.
CTCCTGCATTAGTCTGCTCATTAATATTTGTTCTTTTTCATGGCTGTTTTCAATTAAATTCATGACCATGTTGTTTATTCTTTCCCGGTGGGTTTCTCCCAACACCTCGATGCATCTGCGGGGCACCTGGTCTATGGTCAATACACCGGCCCTCAGCGCGTCATCTATGTCATGATTGATGTAGGCAATGCGGTCACATATTTTAACGATCTGGCCCTCCAGTGTAAAAGGCCGGACCGGACCGGTATGATTTAATATACCGTCCCGCACCTCCCAGGTGAGATTTAAACCGGTGCCGCCTTCCAGTAAATCCACCACCCTCAGGCTTTGCTCGTTATGTCTGAATCCCCCGGGAAAAACCACATTCAGCACTTCCTCGCCGGTGTGGCCGAAGGGTGTATGCCCCAAATCATGCCCCAGTGCTATGGCTTCGGTCAGATCTTCGTTCAAACGCAGAGCCCTGGCAACAGTGCGGGAAATCTGGGCCACTTCCAGTGTATGGGTAAGCCTGGTCCGGTAGTGATCCCCCTCGGGAATGATAAACACCTGGGTTTTATGTTTAAGACGGCGGAAGCTTTTAGAATGGATTATTCTGTCCCTGTCCCTTTGAAAAGCCGTACGAACCCTACAAGGGTCTTCCGGTATAGACCTGCCCCGGCTTGAATCGCTGAAACTGGCATAGGAAGAAAGTATTTCCCTTTCAAATTTTTCTGTTCTTTCCCGGATGTACACGGCCGCACCTCCGATATAATATACCCGGCCGGCTGTTGCGGCCGTTACCGGGGACGCTGCGCTGTGTCGCTTATACGGTGCAGCCTGAGCTGCATAGTCGCCCCGGCCACCTCCAAAACCCTGCGGGCCAATATTCTGACCCGGTTTAGGCCGTTCATGTCCTCCTCTGAAGGACGCATCGCGCAGGGACCCTGATGCCCCGGGTCGTTTTCCCAGTAGCCGTCCCCCACTACTGTCATTCCCTGGCAAAGCATCATATCGTGCATGGCTCTTAAAGTGGTTTCCTGGCCTCCGAACCTGGCGCCACCCACGGCCAAAGCTCCTCCCACCACGTTTAAAAGTACCTTTTCCTTACGTAAAAGCCTTGTTTTGTCCCAGAAAGCCTTCATCTGGGCAGAAACCGTACTAAAATAAACCGGACTGCCCATTATTATGCCGTCGGCCCGTCGCATCAGGTCGAAAGCCCAGGCAAGGGAGGTGCCGGCATAACAGCTTCCCAGGCAGGGATTGGAGCAAGCCACACAAAAGGGAACCTTCAACCCGGACATTATTTCCGACAATTGCAAATAAACCGTTTCCACTCCTGCTCCCTCAAGCACATCCAGAGCCGCCCTGAGCATGCGGTTGGTGCTGCCTTCCGGATCGGGGCTGCCGTTAATAACAATAACAAACATAATTTTTCCTTCCTTCCCCAAGCAATATGGGAATTATAAATATATGTATTTATTCTGGTTAATTCTATTACTTTTTTCACTATTTCATTACCTGGCTTTGAAATTCACCGAAGCTATAACAGAATAAATTGAACCTCCCGGAGTAAGCTTGCTTTGCATAAGCTCTACCGAATCCACCCTTAGTATACCTTCAATTTCATTTTGCCTCGTCTCAGATGCCTTAGCCTGCAGATGCGCTACTCCCGCCGTCGACTTAATCCGGGCCAGGGTTAGATGAGGCGAAAAGGGACGGACATCGGGGGCTAACCCTGCGGTGGTCACTCCCGTTAAAACTTCCCGCTGCAGTTTTTTTAAACGGTCAATCTCCCCTCTGATACCCAGCCAGAAGACCCTTGGCCTGCCGGAATGTGGAAAGAATCCGGTGCCCCCGAATTGAATTTGCAAGGGAAGGAAGCCGGACAGTCTTCTTTCAACTTCCGCCGTCATACACCCTATAAGGTTTACATCGGTATCCCCAAGAAAAGCCAGGGTAAGATGCAGGCTCTCCCTGGAAACCCACTTGGCGTCCAGACCGGGAATGCGCATCTCCCGGCTGAACGAATGGATTTTTTCTTTTAACTCTTCCGTTATATTAACAGCCCAGAACAGGCGCATTTTTTGCGTCAAGTCATAACTCCCCTTTAGAGGTTAGGGGACACACCTCTCTTTAGAGCCCAGCTCAAGGGTCAGAGGAATGTCCCCAACTAATATTCAGAATTCAGTAGTTAGAATTCAGAATATTTCAAGACGATATACCGTTCTTTCATGCTGACTCCTGACTCCTGACTTCTGTCTCCTGAGTACTCTGTTTAATTTCGCGAAGGAATGTCCCCAACTTATGCAAAAAGTACTAATACCATTTCTTTATATTTTTATATTTTCCTTTTTAGTATCCAAAAATTTACACACATTTAACAATATATAACAGGGTAGCAGAGTCAAATGCCGCCGAACATTGAATTATGCACATGCAATTTAATGTAAAAAATACAGGAGTCAGAAGTCAGAATGAGAAAACATTTATAAGCCTAAGGTCAAAATCAATGAAAGCTGAAAACCCTTGGACTTTTGGACTTTGGACTTTAAAAAATT
>CBEULQ010000603.1:0-2534 GCA_965543975.1 uncultured Desulfocucumis sp.
CTGTTTCTTACGATACCGGAAATGTGGCGGGATATCCTTCACCCCGGGACGCAGATGGCGGGGTATGACCCGTCAGCAGGCAGGGTTGCAAGCAGTGCTTTTGCGGTGGCACTGATTACTTATCTGTTATACCTTACCAGGAAGGAAAACCTGACAGCGCTGGTCTTTATCTGTGCAGTCATATTCCGTTTTTATGTTGACACGTTCATTGACTTTATGCCCAAATCAATTTTCTTTATTACAGGCGGCCTTTTGCTTCTAGGGTTTGGTTATTACTTCGAGCGGGTGAGAAGGAAAAAGGGGGGAATGGGTATTGGACAATAAGCGGAAACATATCATCGCATCACTAATACCAGTAATCATCCTCTTAAGCATGTGTATCAAGCCCGTTGCCACCCTGTTGCTGGGCCAGGAGATATTGTTGAAGACAGTACCCTATGACCCTCGGGATCTGCTGCGCGGAGACCATGTTATATTGAACTACCAAATATCAGACATTCCAGTGTCAATGCTCCCATCTGAATTTAAGGAAGTTGAGAAGTATTCCCTCAGGGCAAAGGATGTTTATGTGGTGCTGAAAAAGACGGGGGATTATTATGATCTGAACAGCGTAAAGCTGAAAAAACCTGAAGCAGGGCATTATCTGAAGGGTAAAATACAGTATTTCGGAAATAACGAAACCGGCCAGGAAGTGGCCCATATCGACTACAGTTTAGACAAATTCTTCGTTCCTGAAAACACCGGGATGGAGTTGGAGGAAAAATCCCGAAAGGGGGAGTTAACTGCCAGGGTTAAGGTATTAAATGGATATGCATATTTGATAAATGTTGAGGTGCCTGGCTCTTAACTTATTATAAGCCCTATGGTAGAATCCTGCTTTTAGGTGAAAGATTGATTGGAATTAAGACCTGTTAGAACCTATTCTATAATCCAAGAACCTTTAAGGGAGATGACCTTTTCCGGTTGTCTCCTTAAATTTTTCATCTCCCCAATCTGAGAAATTGTGTATAATTAGCTGGAAAGGAGTAAAGTGACAATGAAATTGACTGATAACGGCCAAAAAGTGTTTGACGCCAGGTATGCACAGAGAGATGAAAATGGCAACATTGTGGAGACTTTTGAACAGGCAGTTTACAGACTTTCACGAACTGCCGCAAGCGCGGAGAAAGAAAATCAAAAGATATGGGAAGAAAAGTTCTCTTCTGTTATAGGAGAGCTTTTATTTGTCCCATCAACGCCAATCTGGGCTAACATAGGCAAACAGGACCGGCCCTGGCAGCCCGGCGCCTGTTTCGTTTTAGCTGTGGAAGACAGCTTGGATTCAATGTATGAGACATTAAAGGAAACTGCCATGGTTTTTAAGTCCGGTGGTGGTGTGGGTTATAACTTTAGCTCCATCCGGCCGAAAGGAACGCTGGTACGGTCCACCAAAGGCAAAGCCTCGGGAGTTGTTGAACTAATCAAGTTGTACGACGCGTCATCAAATATGGTTATGCAGGGAGGTGTTCGCAGGGGAGCTTCAATGGGGATCCTTAATATAGATCACCCGGAGATTATTAATTTCATAGATGCCAAACTAAAAGGCGGCCTTGCAAACTTCAACCTCTCTGTAGGGGTAACCGATGCCTTCATGGATGCTTTGTCAAAAAATGACCAGTGGCAGCTGGTTTTTAATGGTCAAGTGTACGATACAGTCATGGCAAAGGAACTTTGGGATAAAATTGCATTGGCGGCTTATAGTTGCGGTGATCCCGGAATTATTTTCATCGACCGGCTGCAACAACACAATCCTGTTCCGGGTAAAATGTTAAATACTACTAATCCTTGTGGTGAGCAGCCATTGAGCCCAGGCGAATCCTGCCTGCTGGGGAGTATCAACCTGGCCCGGATGATGACCGCAGATGGACGCCTTAACCGGGAACTGCTGGACAGTACAGTAAATACTGCCGTCCGCTTCCTGGACAACCTTATCGATGTTGCAGAATACCCGCTGCCTCTCATTGAGAAAGCCACCAGAGCAACCCGTAAAGTGGGTCTGGGCTTCACCGGCCTGCATGACGCCCTGATACTGGCCCGAATACCTTACGACTCGCAAGAGGGCAGGAAATTCGCCGGCGATATAACCAGACATATTCAACAAGCGGCTCATGAAACATCAAGGGAACTGGCCGTTGAAAAAGGCTGCTTTCCGGATTGGGAAAACAGCATCCATTATCCTGATGAAAAGCGCCGTAATGCTGCCTGCATAACTATTGCGCCCACCGGAAGCGTTACTGCCATGGCCGGTTGTGAAGGCTATGGTGTCGAACCGATTTTTGCCGTGGCCTATACCAAAAAAACAAATGTGGCCGGGGATTTCGAAGTGTTTTCTCCCCTTTTCCTGGACGCCTGCAAGAAACAAAAAGTCCCGCAGGAAATATTGTCTGAAGTGGCAAAACAAGGCACATGCCAGGGTATTAAAGGTATACCGGAAGAAATATCATCAATCTTTAAAGGTGCTCAGGATATTAATTTTGAAGACCATATTTTAATGC
>CBEULQ010000604.1:0-2533 GCA_965543975.1 uncultured Desulfocucumis sp.
GTCTGGCTGGTTTCATTTCGCTCAGGTGCCGAGCCACCTTAACGCGGTACCCGTCGTATTGTCACTGTAGGGGCTGTTTCCATGCCTGTGTAGCCCTTCTAAACTTGCGAGTTTGGAAGGGTGATTTTTATGTTTATTCAGTATGCCACAAATAATAAGCCGCTACTGATTAGCGGCTTAGCGTGATGAAGCGGACATCATTTTATATTCCGTATTTAATATTACATTGTTAAAAAAAGTCTATACTTTTCAGGGGGCAACTGCAGCCACCATGTAGAACTATCAGAACTACAAAATAGGAAATATAAGTCCTTAAACGCTCATTTGGATTGTGTCCATATGGGCGTTTTTTGTCCTATAAAGAGGATTTCTGTCGGATGCCGTTCCCCAACCTCTGTTTTGGTTTTTCACAAAAAAATCAAAACGGAGGTTTGAATATGAAAAGGATTAATCTGCGGGATTACTACCCGTTTTATACATCTGACTTTTTCATCGAGGTAACAGACGAGATCGCAGCATTACTTATTCAGTTTAAGCGTGAAGAACATGCGGATCATGAGCGCAGGCGCGTTCATAGAGCATATTATTCTCTTGAGCTGATGATGGTATCGAAAGGGATGTTGTCCTGCTGGTGCTGTCCCCAGAGGAAATCTATAGCCGGAAACTCAGTGAGCAGGAATTGTATGCAGCCGTCAGCCGTTTACCCGAAAAACAGGCAAAGCGAGTTTATGCCCATTTTTTCCTGGGTATCAGCACGGCGCAGATTGCCCGGATCGAAGGCGTAAACAAAAGCCAGGTTACACGTTCCATAGAGAAAGCTCTAAAGAGTTTGGAATTGTTCTTCAAAAATCGTCTTTAGGGGTGCAACGATTTTCTTAAAAATCTGCTGATTAGTAGAGGGACAAGATTAAGCTAACGGTTAAGGCTGCCTTATCAGAACAATCGCTATTGCCAAACCAACTATTGCGTGTTACTATATAGCAGTAGTAAGTAACACTACATACAAGTCATACAGAATAGCAAGGGGTGATTGTGCTGGAAGACCTAACGGAAATGCTCAAAGGCGTGCTTGAGGGCTGCGTCCTTGAAATTATAAGCCGCAAAGAAACCTACGGCTACGAAATCACGCGGCGGCTGAACGCCCTCGGCTTCACAGATGTTGTGGATGGAACGGTGTACACTATTTTGGTGCGGCTTGAGAAGAATAAACTCGTGGACATAGAAAAAAAACCATCCGATATGGGACCGCCGCGCAAGTTTTTCGCGCTCAACGACGCGGGGCGCAAGGAACTACGGAAGTTTTGGGAAAAATGGGAGTTCGTATCATCAAAAATTAACGAGTTAAAGGAGAAAAAATAATGAATTTATGGGAAAAAATCACAGGCAGTGACATGACTAAAGAATTGAAAACTTTTGAATCGCGAGCCAAAAAGCTGCCGGCTGATTATCAAGCGGCATGGGAAAAAATTAATGCTAATCTTTGGCCGTACTCAGATTTCACCGGTCGCAACCTCATGCCAATTCTTGACGGTGTGCTTGGCCTGCTCGAAGAAACGGCGGCGGACGGTCAGAGTGTCCAAGAGGTTTTGGGTGACGATATCAAAGGCTTCTGTTCAGCGCTGGCCGGTGAAGAAGGGGCAAAGTCTTTTCGCGACAAGTGGCGCGAGCAACTCAACAATAATATCGCTAAAAAATTAGGTAAATAGGAGGATAAAATGAGAATACAAGATATCATCGAAGGCAAAAAAGAGTGGCGAGCGCACGTGGCGCGTGTCAAAGCGCTCCCGCAAGATTATCAGATTGTTTATAAAGAGATTCAAAAATATCTCTTTAAGGTCGGCCCTGTTGAGCTAACCGACGGGACGGGTTTGCTCTCGGGAATTATCGATCTTTTTGAAGAGGGCGCGGCCTTGGGGAAAGGCGTACTCGAAGTGACGGGTAGTGACGTAGCGGCTTTCTGCGACGATCTAATCAAAGAATCAAAAACTTACGCTGACATCTATCAAGAATCTGTTGACCAAGAAGTTAACAAGGCCATGAAAAAGGTTACGGATAAAACAAAGTAAAAGGGGTAACACTGACCCGAAGTTTATACGCAATCCCAGCAGTGACGACTTCGGTGATTTAAGGCTACAGGCAGATTTGCCTTGTATCAATGCTGGCACTAATGTCCCCTTTGAAGCTGGTGGAGTAGCCCAGGGTGTAACTACTGATTTGGACGGCAACCCGCGCATCCTCGGAGACAGGGTAGACATGGGGGCGTATGAGATAGAGCCAAAAATTACTGATCTTATCAGAAAGTTTCAGAAGCTGGCTGCATGTATGGTCAGTCGGAACGCACAGGAGCAAAGGGAGCCGTTGAAAGACCGGCAAGATATATTAAATTTGCCTCCTCTGTTACTGGATAAGATTCTGTATTTTCTCCCGGGGTTGGACACCCATCGCTAACAGCCTCATTGCTGCCGGGCAAAGGGGGAGGGGGCGAAATACATCATCTACCTGGTGAGTGACGGGATTGAGACCTGCGGAGGGG
>CBEULQ010000605.1:0-2531 GCA_965543975.1 uncultured Desulfocucumis sp.
TTTAATTAGCAGAAGGTATTATCTGATTTCTGTATATGGTGTATTCCATTGCCCTGGCTATGATAGCGGCGCTTTCAGCCCTGGTGGCGAAGCCTGCAGGATTGAACATGTTTTTGTTGTCCCCCCTGAACAAACCTGAGGCGACAGTCCTGGCCACCGGGTCGAGTGCCCATTTGTCAATTTTATGCCAATCTTTAAAACCGCTGATAACGTCTGTGCCGGCCTGAGGCAACTCCAGAGCCCTGCTGATCATTGAGGCCATCTCCGAACGGGTCACCGTTTTCGAAGGCATAAACCTCCCGTCCTTATAGCCTGACACCACGCCCTTCTGTACTGCCGCAGACAAATACCCCGTGGCCCATGATGGAATTATATCATGATCCGTAAAAATTTTACCGTCTGCCAACGGCTGCCAGCCCATGGCCTTTGCAAGCATGGTTACAAACTGAACCCTGGTCACCTTTTCCTGGGGCAGGTATACATTTCCCGGAAAACCTGACACAATACCCTTTGTTGCCAGCAGTGAAACATCTTTAGCCGCCCAATGGCCTTTCATATCTGAAAATGATTTATCCGGCTGAACGGCCAACAAAAGAGTCTCTACAGACGAAACAGTTGCGCTGACAACCTGGCCATCTTCTTCCGCTTGTAGAACCTGCCATTTCCCGTCCTTCCACTGGAATACCGACGGCTTGTCTTTATCCGTGTACCAGCGGATGTCCGCCGGCTGTGACAGTTCCGTTGATGCGCTGTCCGTGGAAAGCTTTACGCAGTATATTTTTTGGTAGCCGTCCGGTATTGCACCGGGCAATTCATCGGATGGCTCCACAGTTACCACTGAACCGTCCGGCAGGGAGCCGTCTTTTATATCTATACTAAAATATTTCCCCAGTTTTAAAGACAGCGGCAATCCTATTTGAATACGCCCCACGGACTGTTCCTTCTCGGCCACCACAACCGGAACCGGGTTTGTAAGGGTCCTGAAACTGACTGATATTTGCCCGGCCGCCGGTGTATCGGAAGCTTTAAAACTGTCCCCATCCACCGTTCCGGTTCCATCCCCGGCCGCAAGTTGGAACTGCCCGGGTTTTAGCACAAATACCGTTCCGTCCTTGCATAGCACGCTTACCTTAATTTGAACCGTGGAGCCGGGGGTTGTTCTTATTACCCCTGGTTCCACCGCCAGTCTGTCTATGTCGTTTTCATCAAAGACATCTACGGTCAGTGATCTTTCTATGTTCCCCTTTTTAGCGGTAACGGTAACTAATCCGCCGGTTTCAAAGGTTATTTCTCCTCCGTTAATTTGGCCTTCCCCGTTTTTTATAGCCCATACGACATCCCCCGGGGCAAGCTTGTACGGATTGAAATACTGGTCATATGCTTTGGCGTAAAAATTAGCCGGCAGACCTACCAGTATTTTTTGCGGGCTGCGCAGCAACAATCCGGCAAACTCACCTGGAGGAGCCGTGCTGTAAATTCCCAAGGCATTGGGCACCTGGCGCACAGATCCTTTTTCCGGAACGTTAATAAGTTCCACTGTCTCCTCGCCGGTGTGCCTTGCCACCATGGTGGTGGACCCCCCGCCGTCAAGGTTGACAGCCCTATTCACTCCCAGGGATAAAAGAAAGTAAGCCATTTCCCACTGGGTCATACCCTGACTTTTAACGCTTTTTTCGGCGCAGGCCAGGTAAAGGGTTTTTCCGTCCGAGCTAAAACCGGCCGCCGTTCTGGCCACTCTTCCCTTTATTTCCTGGGTAAAGCTGTTGGGAATGGTGCCGTCCTTTATGAGCAACGCTTGTCCGCCAACTGCGGCATATATATTATCCAACGGCCCCACCGTGTATTCCACGCCAACCTGATCGCCCTGATGGAAATTCTCTTGTAAAAAGGACGCCGCCGGACCGTGCCCCCTGAGCACGTAACCATCCCCGGGAATGGCAATGGACGGCATATCTTTTCTTATTTCCCTCACCACATTTCCTGACACCACCATTTCCACCACGCCCTGTAGGCCGCTGTTATTCCCCCGGCTGTTCAGTCCCCATGCGGGATTGTACATTTGTAGCGTGTTAGCGTCAGAGGAAGAGCCGCCGGAAATGAGATAAGCCGGTTTGTTTATACCTGACAGCGGGAATGAATTTCCTCCGGGTGCGGTAATCCTGCCGGAAAAGCTGAAAACATCAATTACCGGATTATTATCGGTGGTTATGGCGAAACCGTACATGTCCGACCTCATGGCCGGGGATGTTATCATATTTCCGTCGCTGTATGTAAGACCGATAGGCCTCCCGCTGTCATTCATCTGAAAGAAATCTCCGTTAACTGCGGCCACTGCCCTTGACCTTACAGTCATGTCAGTCACCCTCTGATTTTTGTCAAGGGTTCCATTGCTGCCAACCATGGTGTTTAACTTTACGTAAGGGTTGGACAAATCTATTTTTAGAACGTAGACAAGGGCTGAGCCTCCTCCGGAAATAGAACTGTGGGTCTGCATTTCCACCCCCGATGTTACTGTAAAGGAATCTACCATT
>CBEULQ010000606.1:0-2526 GCA_965543975.1 uncultured Desulfocucumis sp.
CAGGGTGGTGTCTCCCGTTTTTTACCAGGGCCGGTATATAGGATGCGCCGAATATGGTGTCGGTTTTGGCAAAAAGGAACTGGAGAAATGGAAAAAGCAGAGCGGGGCGGATTTCTTTGTGTATGGAATAAGTAAAGGAGTATCCTGGGTGGACGGCGCCGGCGGAGATAAACCCATAGTCTCAACCACGGGACAGGATGACTGGAAGGTGAAGGAGGCAGTTGTGGAGCAGGCGCTTAAATCCGGGAGAATGGCGGTTGATTATCCGGGTGACGGTGAAATTGCCGTGCTGATTATACCTGTTAAAGACTACAGCGGCAAAGTTGCTGCTTATATTAAAGCCGTGATGAGCAGGGAAAAGGTACTGAGTCAAATCCGTCAAACGATGGTAAAATCCATTGCCATACTGGTTGCGGGCATATTGGTTGTTTCCCTTGTATTATATGCGGTAATAAGGCGATGTCTGCTGCCTCTGGGGAAAATAGCCGAGGGAATGGAAAAGGCCGGTAAAGGGGATTTGACCCAGAGATTATCAATAAATTGCCATGATGAAATAGGCAGGCTGGCCGGGGGATTTAACGGGATGGTGGATAATATTAAGTTACTGGTGACGGATGCCTCCCGGTCGGCCAACGAGCTGTCAATCTCCAGCCAGCAACTTTCAGCTTCTACCCAGCAGGTATCTTCGACGATACAAAAAGTTGCGGCCATAATGGATAATCTGTCCGCGGATGCCGAAGGGCTGGGGAGTGATGCAAAAAGAATGGAAGAGTCGGTGGGGCAAGTGTTGGAAATGGCGGCCGACGGGGAAAAGTCCATGGAGCGTTTAAACCGGCTGATTAACAAGCTTAAACTGCTTATTACCAATATTTCAGGCATGGTAAACGATTTTGGCGTTCGTTCCCAGGATATAGGAAAGATTGTTGCGGTAATTTCGGATATTACGGAGCAAACAAATTTACTTGCTCTTAATGCATCCATAGAGGCCGCCAGGGCGGGAGAGCACGGTCGCGGTTTCTCGGTTGTTGCCGCAGAAGTACAAACGCTGGCGGAAAAGTCCAAAAACGCCGCCCTGGAGATAAGCCGGTTGATCACTTTAATCCAGCATGATGCGGTACAGGCCATAGAAGAAGTGGGCAAGGGCACAGCAGGCTTTGAGGAAGGCGTCTGCCAGCTTGCGGATACCGGGAACAAATTTAATAAAATTACCCGGGCAATCGAAAGCCAGTCACACTTTATCCGGTCCGTGGCTGAATCTTTGACAAATATTAAAGCCAGCGCAATGGAAGTTGCAGCGGCCACGGGTAAACAAACCGCCGCCACGGAAAGCATCACCAGTTCCGCCTTTGAGCTGAGCGCAATGGCAGAAGGCCTGAACGAACAAATAGACAGATTCAGGATGTAGGGGGCTAAGCTAACGGGAGTTTTGGCTGAAAAGAGACAATGTTAACTTTGCCCGGCGAACAATGGGGTATTCAATCATTTTGCCGTCCACCTGGATCACTGCCGTGCCCTTTGCCTCGGCTTCCTCAAAGGCCGCTACCACTTTACGGGCGTATACCAATTCCTCCGGCGTGGGACTGAAAACACCGTTAACTGGTTCAATCTGCGCCGGATGTATTATCAGCTTTCCCTGGAAGCCCAGTTTTTTTGCTATTACGGCTTCCGAAGACAGTTTTTCGGTGTTTTTTATGTCGGGAAAAACCGTGTCCAGGGGCGGTTCTATACCTGCGGCCCGGGAGGCCAGGACCAACTGGCTGCGGGCTAAAAAAAGTCCCTCGCTTTCGTTGGGATAGTTTAACCCCAGTTCCTGGGAAAAATCGACACCTCCGAAGGCCAGACATTTTACCCTGGGACCGCCGGCGATTTCGGCAGCCTTGATGATTGCCGCGGGTGTTTCCACGAAGGGAATGAGGACGGTAGTTCCCCTGGACAGTCCTTGCTTCGTTTCCAACAGGCCCAACAGCCAGTCCACCTTTCTTAAATCTTCGGCGCACTCTGTTTTAGCCAGCATCAGTCCGGCTGCAGGTAGTCCGGCAACAGCTTTTAAATCATCCAGTATGTAGTCCGTTGACGTGGAGTTTACCCTGATAAATACCGGCACCGCTGCCGGCTGCTGCAGTATTTCCCGTACGGTTTCCCTGGCAGCTTCTTTCCGGCTGTATGCCACCGCATCCTCAAGGTCCAGGGTTACGGCATCGGCCCCGGCTTTAAAAGCTTTTTCAATTTTGCGGCGGTCATCTCCGGGGGTAAACAATACAGAACGAAACATGTAATCACCTCAGGTATCCAGGATTAAGGAAAGGGGACACACCTTCTTGTGTTGCCTAAACTTCTTATATCTTAACAAATTCGGGAAGGAATGTCCCCTAAATAACAGTATTATTGATTATCCTTTGCAAATTTTAGCACGGCAAGTTATTGGCCGCAAAAAACATTAAAAGGGATGAAGTGTAAAACAGGAGATTTCTTGGGGGAGGTAAGCAAAAAAACGGTCCCGGATCAGCCGGGGCCGCTAATTAAAAC
>CBEULQ010000607.1:0-2524 GCA_965543975.1 uncultured Desulfocucumis sp.
ATTGATCTTGTCATTATATCTTTTAGCAATTCTAATCATTTCAGATGAATAATCAATTCCTACTATATCAAGTCCTTTCATCCATAAGTAATTGGATATTTCTCCCGGGCCGCAGCCTATCTCTAAAGAAATTCCATTATTCACGGCTCTCTCATAAAACAGATCATATATTTTCCTATCCAGTGGTTTATTCTGCAATTCAAAGAAAAACAGCTCACCGTACTTTGTTGCGGCTTTAGAGTATGCAGAACAAATCTCCTCTTGTCTTTTTTTATCCATTTCAAGCATCCCGTCCGATCCTACTCCAAAATTCTGATTACAGATTATTTGGATATTTTCCACTCTGTTGAAACCCATTTCTGTTATAAAACTCAGAAGCATAACTAAACTTGTTAATTTACTGCAAAGGGAACTTAATACCATGGCTGAAAGTGGAGGCAATTTAACCTATCGGTATTACCTAAGCATTTTATTGCGGCTAATAAACTCCCCTTCACCGGGGATGCCTAAGAACCGGCCGTCCTGGCAGATTATTTTACCTTTACTTATGGTTATTACAGGATAACCCTTTAGAACATATCCTTCATAAAGCGTGTAATCTAGATTCATGTGCAGGGTTTCAGCGGACAATGCCACTTCTTTATCCGGGTCAATGATCACCAGGTCGGCGTCCGATCCGGCCATAACGGCTCCCTTTCCGGGGTATAGCCCAAACAGCCTGGCGGGTCCCGTGGAAACGACCTCCACTAGACGCTCCAATGTCAGACGGCCCTTCCCCACGCCCTCCGACAGTAGAAGCGGCAGTAAAGTTTCCACGCCGGGCCCACCGTTGGGGATTTGGTCGAATGACGCCAGGCCAAGATTTTTCTGCTCTGTACGGAAAGGGCAATGATCAGATCCCACCACCTGAAGGCTGCCGTCAGCCAGCCCCGACCAGAGCGCTTCCTGGTCCTCTTTACCCCGGAGGGGAGGAGACATCACATAGCGCGCACCTTTGAAGTCCGGCTCCCTGTATTTGTCCCTGGTCAGCAGCAGGTACTGCGGGCAGGTTTCAGCATAAACGGGCAGTCCTTTCCGCCGCGCTTCCCTTATGTGAGCCAGCCCCCGGGCTGTGGAAAGATGGAAAAAGTACAGTTTGCTGTTTGTCTCGGCAGCCAGCATGATGGCCCTGCTGACCGCCTCCTCTTCGACAAGGGGGGGCCGGCTCACCTCATGGTACATTGGCGCGGTCTTTCCTTCAGCAAGCAAGTTTCGAACAAAGCGCTGGATGAGGTGCATGTTTTCAGCGTGAACCCCCACCATGCCCCCGGCCTCTGAAACGGCTTGAAGGGCGAAGTACAGCGCTCCGTCGTCCACCGCCAGTCCCGGGTAAGTCATAAAAAGTTTGAAGCTTGGATACCCCTGCCCGATCAGAACCGGTATTTCCGCCATCACTTCACCGGTAAGGTCTGTTATCCCCACGTGCAAGCCATAATCAATACAGACCTTGTCTTCTGCCTCTGCCCTTCTTTTGGCCACGGTTTCCCGGAGGCTCTCACCTTTGGACTGGGTGGCAAAGTCCAAAATTGTGGTAACCCCTCCGAAGGCAGCCGCCCTGGTCCCGGTAAAGAAGTCATCGGCGGAAACCGTGCCGCCGGCTGGCAACTGCATGTGGGTGTGCACATCGATGGCTCCGGGGAGCACGTATTTTCCTTCAGCGTTAATGGTTTTGTTTACATCGGCCCGGATGCCCGGCTCAACGCTGACAATTTTGTCCCCTTTCACCAGTACGTCGGCCTGTCTGCGAAGTCCTCCGAACACGACTGTCCCGCCCTTAATCAATAAGCTCATTTATTATCCATCCTTTGATTAACTAAAGCCCAAAAGTCACATTCCTGGGCCTTCCTTTCCTGCATTAAATCCCTGACCCCGTTTGTCATACATATTCCTGGGTAGTTACCGGCACTCATCCCACACTTTAGAAACGGGAGTCTTCTACCGAGAAATGATAGATCCTTAAAAAATCCACTGCTCTTATTATCTTTATCCCCTCGTACTCGCCCAGGCGCAGCAAATGCTTGTCACCGGAAATAATATAATTGGACTTGCTTGCAACGGCGCACTCAATGATTTTGTCATCGTCCGGATCCTCAAGAACAGCGTCGATTTCTTCCGTGGGCGTTACAATTATAGCATTATGTAAGAGTCTTCCTACATAACCGTCAATCTCCTCTTCCGCAAAGCCAAATTTCGGATACTTTACAACTCTGTAGAACTCACTCAAAATTTGCGCCGATAAACACAGCTCCAGGACTCCATCCAGCACCATCTCCATAACGGCAGCTTCAGCACCGTTCCACCCCAGAGCTGAAATCAGGACGTTTGTATCAACGGTTACTCTCATTCCTTTTTGCCCCGCGCCCAATCAATAGCTGCTTCAACGTCTTCCGGCTTTATTCCGTCTTTTTGAAACCTCTCCCTTATCGGTCTGGCAAACTCTTCAAAATCGTTGGGGGGCATCATTTTCTTTATTGCAACCTTTGAA
>CBEULQ010000608.1:0-2516 GCA_965543975.1 uncultured Desulfocucumis sp.
AATCTGCCCGAGGTAACTACCCAGCGATTTAATAACTATCTCCTGCTCACCGATTAACCTGTGCACAACCACACCGATCCTGCGGTCTGCCGAGCCGAGGATTACCACATAAAGTTTGTCTTCATACTCCTCTTCTATCTGGTATATGTCGGACAGGCGGACCAGAGGCAGTACCCTCCCCCGAACCAATATAACTTCGCTGTGGCGAATAAGCTTAATTTCCTCTCTCTTTATGGCCAGCGTTTCCTGGACATTGGTGAGCGGGAAAGCATACACCTGTTCACCCAGGCCTACCATTAATGCTCTGATAATGGCCAGGGTAAGAGGCAGTTTAATGAAAAAAGTGGTGCCCTGTCCAATAACGGTGTCCAGTTCAACAGTGCCGTTTATTTGCTCTATCTGGTTTCTCACAATATCCATACCCACACCCCTGCCGGAAACATCGCTTACCACCCGGGCAGTGGAGAAGCCCGGGGCCATAATCAGTTCCAGCGCCTCGCGGTCGCTCATCCGGGCAGCGGCATCCGCGGTTATTATTCCTTTGTTGACAGCAGTTGACTTCAATTTGGCGGCATCCATGCCCCGGCCGTCGTCTTCCAGAGTTATCACAATGTGACTTTCCACGTAGGAAGCCTTTAACTTAACCCGGCCGACTCTGGGCTTGCCCAGCCTCAACCTTTCTTCAGGAGGCTCAATTCCATGGTCTATGGCGTTCCTGATAAGGTGAATAAGCGGGTCGCCGATGATTTCAATAACGTTCCGATCCAGTTCCGTCTCCTTGCCTTCAACGATAAAGTCAATCTCCCTGCCCAATTTCTGTGCTATATCCCGAACCATCCTGGGCAAACGGTTAAAAACAGTTGCCACGGGCAGCATTCTGGCCTTCATGATTTCATCCTGAAGGTCTGTGGTAACCTGCCCCAGATGGTTGGAAATTTCCAGAATGTTCTCGGCCAAATCGTCTGATCCGTATTTGCCCTCAAAAATCTCGGCAAAACGGTCCAGCCTGGTGCGGTCAATAACCAGTTCACCCACCAGATTCATCAAAGAATCAAGCTTTTGCACATCCACCCGGACGGTTTTAATGGTGTTCTTTTCCATCTGGGGCGAAGCCGCCTTCTTAATACCTCCGGTATCTTTCTGGACTTCATTTATCACAGCATCTTTTTGTCCGGAATCAGAATCAATAGTCTCGCTGATACTATCATTTTCGGCAATATGCCCGTTTATTTCCAGAGGTATAACCTCAACTCTGCTTATTTCTGCGATGGACATAATCAGGTTGGTTATTTCTCCCTGGTCTTCCTTGGTAAATAGCACCAGAGTAAATCCCTGGTCGTATTTGCCGTCCTGCAAATCCTCCGCCGACGGGCTGCTTCTAATGATATCCCCTATCTGCTGCAGGGATTCAAATACCAGAAAGGCCCGAACATTTTTCATCATCGTGCCCGGGTCCACTTCTACGTTTATCTTATAAGTCTGGTATCCTTTCAACTCGGCTTCTCTTATCAAATCCTCAAGAACATCGTCCATCTGAAGCATATCTTTAAAAGCCTCAGTGGTCTTCTCAGATACTACTGATCCGGCAGGGGGGGGAGTTTCCACGGATGCCGGAGCAGTCCCGCCGGTTTCTCCAAGACATGATTTTATTTTTTGAATAACCGGCGATTCGTCCGCCTCACCGGCATTCCCGGTTATTTCATCCTTTAAGGCTTTTAGTGTGTCCAGCGCTTCAAACAGTATGTCCACCATGGGAGTGGTCACCTTCATAGTTCCCTGACGCAGACGGTCAAACAGGTTTTCTATTTCATGTGTAAGCCGGGACATTTTCTCATAGCCCATCACCGCCGACGATCCTTTGATAGTGTGGGCCGCCCGGAATATCTCCTGGATAACAGCCGGGCTTTCCCCGTCCTTTTCCAGCAACAGTACGTTATCATTTATAAGCTGAATCTTCTCTTCCAATTCTTCCATGAATACCATCATTTCCACGTCGCTGAACATACTGTCATCACCCCTTACACGTAACTTTTTAGAGAATTCATATCAAGCTGGTCAAGGGCTGTTTGCTCTTCATCCCGCAGCACCCTGGCCAGTTCCAGCAGAATTATCATGCGCTGGTCAAAAAGAGTCACTCCCCTGATAAAATCCACATTGCCCGCGCCGATTATCGGTGGCGGGGGTTCAATACAGGACACGGGGAATCTCAAAACTTCCGAAACCGAGTCAACAATCATTCCCACCGTGCTTTCCCCGGCTTCCACTATGATTATCCTGGATGAAGAAGTTATTTCCGATGCCTTCAGACCAAACCATTTGGCAAGATCCATAACAGGCACTATACGGCCCCTGAGATTAATAATGCCTTCGATAAAATGGGGAGTACCCGGCACCCGCACAATGGACTCCATGCGAATAATTTCCAGCACCGAATCAATATCAATACCGTAAGTCTGATCCCGCAGATGAAAAACCACGGCCTGCTCTTCATTCCTATTGTCGGCCATCTTTTACCC
>CBEULQ010000609.1:0-2511 GCA_965543975.1 uncultured Desulfocucumis sp.
AGACCGGAAAATTTTTTTTACATGTACCCGTGCTCTGAATTAAATTGCTGTAAAAAACCTCAAGATTTCACTTTCCACCTTGGTTATTCTTTAAGATAAAACCAAAGAGGAGGATTTTCGATGAAAGAAAACCAGGTCAGCCGTACCGCGCTGCTGCAGGCCTTCGTTCGCGGCTATCATGCCATGCACGGCACCCCTAAGATATTTGAGGACTATCTGTCCCATCGTTTGCTTAAAGAGGAAGAACGCGAACTTTTTAAACAGCTATTTACTCCGCCGGTACAGCTTATTGAATCCATTGACCCCGCAAGCGCTGTTTCGTGCCATGACCAGGCGGCCCGCCTGTCGTGGGCGATGCGGACCATACCCAGCACATCCCACACCATTAGCCGCTCGCGGTATACCGAAGACATCCTCGGGGAGGCTGTCAGACAAGGTGTTCAGCAGTATGTAATACTGGGGGCGGGGATGGATACCTTTGCCTTTCGACGCCCTGAGATGTTGGAGCAGATTCAGGTTTTCGAGGTGGATCATCCCGCCACTCAATCCTTTAAGCGCTCCCGCCTGGCTGAATTGGGCTGGGAGCTTCCGGCACAGCTGCACTTCGTTCCGGTGGATTTCACACAAGAGAGTCTGGCAGCGGCACTCACCCGCTCAGCATATGACCCGAAAGCCTTAAGCTTCTTTAGCTGGCTGGGCGTCACCTATTACCTGCCCCGGGAAGCGGTGTTCGCCACTTTGCGCACCTTCACCGATATCGCCCCTGTGGGCAGCACGGTCATTTTCGATTACATGAATACCGACGTATTTATCCCCGGGAAAGCGGCCAGACGCATGCAAATGGCCAAAGAGAAATGCCGGGAATGGGGCGAGCCTTTGATTACGGGATTTGAACCGTCCACACTGACCTCGGACCTGGCAGGTTTAGGCTTGCGCCTCCATGAAAACTTGAGTCCGGCCGACATCCAGGAACGCTATTTCCAGGGGCGCACGGACGGTTATTATGCGTGCGAGCATGTGCATTTTGCCCGGGCAGTGGTGGAGGGGACAATAAATCAAGCCTGACCCCTACAATTACCCATATGACCGAAAAAACCCGCAGATCCTTTATGAAAAGGATTTGCGGGTTTTAATTGGTCGGGGCAACACGACTTGAACGTGCGGCCTCACGGTCCCGAACCGTGCGCTCTACCAAACTGAGCTATGCCCCGGTAATGTTTGACGCAAAATATATTATGCTACAATGGGGTCGAAAAGTCAAGGTGTAATCGACTGCCAGATAACAGTAAAAAATCTAATAATCATACAGGCCTAAAAATCTGATGCAGTATCCACACTAATTTTTATAATCCTCTGCGGTAGGACTCTCTTAACAGCTTTATTTCTTCACCGTATCCGGGCACTTCATTGGGGGTTTCCAAGTAGAACGGCAAATGCCGCAGTTGGGGATGATTTATAATATTTATTATTGCTTCTATTCCTATGTTTCCTTCCCCGATGCGGGCATGGCGATCCTTTCGGCTGTTATAAGGGGTTAAGCTGTCATTGAGATGAATGCCTCTCAGCTTTTCAAGCCCTATGGTTTTATCAAATTGTTCTAATACACCGTCCAAGTCGTTTACTATATCATAGCCGGCAGAATAAACATGACAAGTATCCAGGCACACTCCCATCTTCCCGGACAAATCCACCCTGTTGAGAATCTGTCTAAGCTCATCAAAGCTGCTGCCTACCTCACTGCCTTTGCCCGACATTGTCTCCAACAGCACCAGTGTTGTCTGTTCGGGGCGCAATATCTGATTGAGCATTTGCACAATAAAGTCTATGCCTGCTTCAATACCTTGTCCAACATGACTGCCCGGATGAAAATTATATAGATTATTCGGTAAATGCTCCATGTTGGCAAGATCCTATGCCATCACCATTTGCGCGAATTCTCTAAGATGTGGGTCAGCAGAACAGGCATTCAGAGTGTAAGGCGCGTGACCCATAAGCGGTGCGAACTGATGCTCCTGCGCCAAAGCCATCAGCGCAGTCATATCTTTTTCATCCACCTTTTTGGCTTTACTTCCTCTTGGATTGCGGGTAAAAAATTGAAATGTATTCGCTCCTATGCTAAGCGCTGCTTCTCCCATATGTCTATATCCTTTCGAGGCTGATAAATGACACCCTATATTTAACATTTAATAGTTCTCCGTTTCTTTGATCGTATAATCGTCAGAAGGATTGTATTTCGCTATTTGAAAAGCAGCTTTAACCAAATCATATATTTGAGAAAATTCTTCCGGTCTTTCTTTTCTGATAACCATTTTTATTCTCCTTCTTGTTCTATAAATAATCCATTCCGTTGAAAGAGGGCAGGTTTAATTCCAGGCTGCCTGACACGATAAACTGTACCCTGCCATTTCCGGCCAGCTTAGTATAAATCAATAAAAATTGATTTTTATAGTCTTAATTCAAATTCTATTTCATGCCTTATAGGAATATTATCATCTCCGATAAGCGGTATAT
>CBEULQ010000610.1:0-2510 GCA_965543975.1 uncultured Desulfocucumis sp.
GAACATTTAACATCCCCAAGCTTAATAATAAATATCGTAAAAACGAGTAAAATTTTTTACCCAAATCATGCTTTAAATAAGTCAAAAGCCGTACGTTTGAAGGCGCTCGGCTTTTGGCTTATTTAATATAACAATTTTCAAAGGATAGTTGACCACCCTGCCAATGGATTACCTTACATTGAAGGAGAGCTATTTTTAATGCGCCGGCTGGAAATTTTTTTGCCTAAATCGTCAAATACCGTATAAACCACCGGCACCAGCACCAGTGTAATCAGAGTTGAGAGTGTCAGCCCAAAGGCAATGACCACGGCCATGGGGGCCTGGCTTTCAGAACCTTCGCCTCCTCCGAAGGCCATTGGCAAAATGGCCAGCACAGTGGTCAGAGCCGTCATGAGTATGGGGCGAAGCCTTACGGGGCCGGCCTCCAGAATAGCCTGGTTCCGCTCATAACCATTTTTCCTGAGGGTATTCACATAATCCACTAGCACAATAGCGTTATTCATGACTATACCTATGAGCATTATGGCTCCCAGGAGGGCGGAAACACTGACGGAGTTGCCCGTAAGCCCCAGTCCCAGTATTACCCCCACGAATGTGGGTGGAAGAGAAAACATTATAATAAAAGGCTGGAAGAGGGATTCAAACTGGGCTACCATAACCATGAAGACAAGAACCACTGAAAGAATCAGTGCCATGCCGAGGGAACTGAAAGACTCCGCCATATCTTTGGCCTCGCCCCCGAACTCCATCATGTACCCTTCCGGAAAGGAGATTTTGCTTAACCTGTTTTGTATTTCCTTGTTTACGCTTCCGGTATCACGCCCGGAGACATCAGCTGTGACGGAAACCTCCCTGTTTTGCGAAGACCTGTTTATCTCCAGGGGGGCGTCCTTGCTTTGAATACTGGCCACCGAATTTAGGGGCACCCTTGCTCCCGTAGAGGACACGATGGTCAAGTTGGTCAGTGTATCTATATTTGCCGTTGAGTTTCTGGCCAGTTCCAACCTTATGTTCACCTCGTCGTCACCGGTGCGCATTCTGCCCACTACCTGGCCGTCAAAGGAGGTTAGCACGGAAGACAGTATCTGGGAAGCTGACAGGCCGTAGCGGGCAGCCTTTTCCCTGTCCACAACCATCATCATTTCCGGCCTGGTTTCGTCCAGTGAGTTCTTTACGTTTCTTACTCCCTCAACCTCTTTGACAGAATTAACAATTGCATCACCAATCTGCTGCAGCATTGTAAGGTCTTCTCCCCGAACGGTTATTTCCACCGGGCTGCTCGATGGCCCCATGGCGGCGCTGCTTACGCTGACGGTTATTTTGGCCCCCGGCACGCTGGACACGGCCCGACGCAGCTTTTCCGCCGCTTCCTGGGTGGTTATTTCCCTCTGGTCCAGGGGTTTTAACTTAATTTGCAGCGAAGCTTTCTCCCCGCTGGTAACGCCCAGGAAGGCCATGTCTCCGGATCCAACAGTGGTAAAGATGTTTTCAACGTCACCTATTTCATTCTTAACCAGGCCTTCCAGGTCGGAGGCCATTTTTACGGTTTCGTCTATTTTTGTTCCCGGGGACATTTCCACGTCAACAGTTATTTTCCCCTGGTCAGTTGCGGGTATAAATTCCGTGCCTATTAAAGGCGTGGCGGCGATACTCAAAACAAGCAACACCAGAGTTATGGCCACCACTTTTTTGCGGTTGCCCAACGCCCAATTGAGAATAACCCTGTAAACGTCGTTCAGCCTGTATAAGAAGGTTGAAAAAATATTTATCGGGTTTTTTGTTTTTAAACCGGCCATATGCATTTTTTGCGGGGGAACGTTTTTCAAAAGCTTTGAAGAAAGCATGGGCACCAGGGTCAGGGCGGTAACCAGGGCGGCTATGTGGGAAAAGCTTACGGTCAGGGCCATAGGCCCGAAAAGTATCCCGGCGATTCCCTCAACGAATACTATGGGTAAAAATACCACCACCTGGGCCGACGCCGAGGCAACAACCGCCGTGCTTACTTCGGAAGTCCCCAATTTGGCGGCCTCGATCAATCCCATGCCGTTTTCCCGGTGGCGGTAAATGCTTTCCAGCACCACCACGGAAAAGTCCACCAGGGACCCCAGCCCCAGTACCAGGCCGCCCATGGTGAGAATGTTTATAGACTGGCCTCCAAAGTACATCATTGTAAAGGTGGCCACAATAGATATCGGTATTACCAGTGCCACCACAAGGGTGCTGCGAATGTTGCGAAGGAAAAGATAAAGCACCACCACTGCTATCAGGCCGCCCAGCAGTCCGTGCTCAACAACGTTGTAGATTGATTGCTGAATGAATTCCGCATTATCCACAACGGTATCTATCTTCACCCCGGAGGGAAGTGTTTTGTTTAAATCCTCAACTTCACGGTTAACGCTTCTGGCCACCTGGACAGTGTTGGCCCCCGAGGCTTTCATTATGTCAATGCTAAGGGAAGGCTTACCGTTCACAAAGGTATAACTGTTCACTTTTTTAAAGGAATCCTCTAT
>CBEULQ010000611.1:0-2505 GCA_965543975.1 uncultured Desulfocucumis sp.
CATACGGATTGTCAGATTATATCAAGGCCGGGCATATCTGAGCTCATCCATTCTGGGATGGCTCTTTTATGATGCTTTGGGCTTCAGATCCCGGAAAAGCCCAGCCCAGGAAATGATCGACAATCTTGGAGATCTCCAGCCGGTAATGGAATTCAACGATAAAAAACCCTATCATGGAATCAAGGGATTTAGAAGATTGGGGCGCCTGCTGAGACTAATTATTATCGGACTAAAAACCAGAAAGAAAATGAAAGGAACTTTTGATAACATTGATGGTTTTACAATGGCTTTATTAAAAGAAAATTTCAGGATTCTGACAGATCAGGATTTGATTAATAAATTTTTTGAGATTAGAAGCGCAATCATGGGATTTATTCCGGTGTATCTTTTTGGTCCCGGTGAAGGAATGTATCCACTTGTAAAAGCACTGGAAAAATCTTTTCCCGGTAAAGGGAAAACTTTGGCCAACGTCCTGATGGCAGGGAGGGGGGACATCACCAGCGCAGAGCATGGCTACCGTCTGGTGGAAATGGCCGAAATCGCCCGGGGGGATGCCGCCGCCCGGAGGTTTTTTTCCAGCGAAAGCTTTAATCCTCTTCTGTGGGAGAAAGAACTGCCGGAGGAATCCCCGTTCAAGCAATCACTTCGAAGCTTCCTGGCGGAGTACGGGCACCGGGGAGTTTACGAATTGGATATTATCAACCCCCGCTGGCGGGAAGATCCTTCTTACCTTTTGAATGTGATCAGGTGCACCATGGAAACCGCCGATTCCGGCAAAATAAAGGCCCGGCAAAAAGAAAAAGCGGACGAGGCTTGGCGGGAAGTAAATCAGAGGATTCCTTATTACAGGCGTGGATTGATCAACTATTTGTTAAAACAGGCGCTAAAAAGCGCGGAACTCAAAGAGATGGCCAAGTCCGTGTTCGTCAAGATATTTGAGTCCGAGCGCATAATATTCCAGGAGATAGGGCGCCGGCTGGCAGAAAGGGGAGTTCTTATAGAACGGGCCGATATATACCACTGTACCTGGAATGAAATTTTCTCCATTCTTAAAGGGGACTGGGACAGCAAGGGATTGGACGTTCTGGTGTCTGTGCGGAAGGCCAGGAAAAAAGAAATGGAGGCGCTTTCATCCCCGGAATTGGTTATTGATGAAGCCCCTCACTTTGCGGAACCCGCTACCTGCAACCCGGGCAATATGCTGACAGGTCTGGGTGTGGCCGCAGGAAGGGCGTCCGGCCCGGCAAGATTAATTTACCATCCCGACGAAGGGGAAAAACTGAAAGCCGGAGATGTGCTGGTGGCCCCGTCAACGGACCCGGGCTGGACGCCCCTGTTCTTAAGGGCTTCTGCCATTGTTATGGGGGCGGGAGGGTCTTTGTCCCACGGAGCCATTGTGGCCCGGGAGTACGGCATTCCGGCAGTGGTTAACATTACGGGTGTTATGAAGACGATAAAAGATAGTCAGTTGATTACTGTGGATGGTGACCAGGGCAAGGTATATCTTTAGTCAAAAAATGAGCCCGTTAGCGCAATGCATCTACTTCTGCTCCTTCCTGAGAAAGCTTTCCCGGTGTTTGGCATCTTCTCCATGACCACTGGACGAAAAAGCGGTGCGTGTCTATAGAGTCCGGTGCCTAGCATCCTGGTTACGGCTGGCGGCCGGATATTTTTCTCAACATGTTCATAAAAAATTAAGTATTAGAGTCAAACTGATGAGTAGGATTTTCTTTCCTGCTTTTTTTATTTTTTTTGCTATTCCTCTCCTTGTCAAAAATTACAAAAAAGAATAAAATGGACTTGGTATAAAATTGAACCGGTTATAATAATATACTAATTCTAGAGGTGAAAAATGGAGTCAGCTAGAGGCAGCAGAACTGAGCGAAAAAAAGAAGAAACCAGGAAGAAAATTATAGCCGTGGCCATGGATTTATTTAATAAGCAGGGTTTTGATAAAACCACGGTGGAGCAAATAGCCGAAGAGGCGGACGTTGCCAAAGGGACCATCTATAACCATTTTCCGGAGAAAGAAGCCATTATTTGTATATATGTGCAAAGAATAATCAAAGAGCAAGGGCCTGAGTTGCTTAGTATTATACAGCAATTGCCTGATACCCGGTCGCGCTTAACCGCAGCGCTTCATAAATCACTGGAGTGGATGCAAATTGAATCGAACAAGGACATTTATGAGAGATATTTTACTTACCGGATGCAAAAGGTATTTCAAACTATAAGGGATTGGGATTTAAGCCTGAGTAGTGGTTTTAGGGATGTCCTGGCGCCTATTATTGATCAGGGTAAGGAAGCAGGGGAAATCAGGCAGGATATAGACAGCATGGGTCTTGCCGCCCACCTGGAATCAATGTACTGTAATTCAGCAGTTGTCTGGCTGGCTCATCCGGAATTATTTCCGATAAATGACGGTATTGACATGGTTGTGGATCTTTTTCTAAACGGGGCTAAAAGTAGGGGGAGTAATAACGGGTAATAAAAGTTAAATTTGAT
>CBEULQ010000612.1:0-2503 GCA_965543975.1 uncultured Desulfocucumis sp.
ATTACAGAGACCATCTCCTTTACAGAGCACAGGATTAACCACAGCCTTTCTGCCCTTTTGTGTCTCACGAAACTCTACGGCACCATATGTACAGGCTGAAATACATGCTCCACACGAAATACAGTTATTCTCATTCACCTCGCAAACAGAGCCGGAGGCGATGACTGTATCATGTGAGAGAAGAGTTAAGGCCCGGCCGGCAGCTCCATATGCCTGGCTGACCGTTTCCGATATAAGCTTGGGATAGTGAGCTATCCCGCACAGGTAAATGCCTTCCGCGGCAAAGTCAACAGGTCTTAATTTGACATGGGCTTCCTGGAAGAAACCATCCGGGCTCAGGGATACTTTGAACAATCGGGAGATTTCCTGGCTTTCTGCGGAAGGAATAACGGCGGCAGCTAAAGCCAGTGCATCGGCATCTATTTCAAGCTTCTTCCCTAAAATAGGATCGGTCACTGTAACCCTTAAAACAGGCCGGCCTTCCTCATTCTCAACAGCTTCCACCTGAGGTTTGTCATGCGGCTCATAGCGGATGAACCTGACATCTTTACTTGCAGCTTCCCGGTAATAATCCTCTTTGAAGCCATACGTTCTTATATCCCTAAAGAGGATGTATATATCCATCCCGGGGTTTATCTCTTTTAGTTTCAAGGCGTTCTTTATGGACTCGCTGCAACATATCCGGCTGCAGTAATTTCTGTCCTCCTGTCTGCAGCCTACGCATTGGATCATCACCAGGCTCTGGGAGTTAATCACCTTTTCTTCTCCTTTGGCGATTTGCTCCTCCAACTCCAGGTGGGTCATTACGTGATCATCTTCTCCATAAAGGTATTCGGTGGGTTTGTATACTTCAGCACCTGTGGCGATGACGGTTGCTCCATGTTTTATCTCTGTGATCCCTCTTTCAGACTTCACTCTGGTTGTGAAATTCCCCACATAGCCGGTCGCCTCCGTGATGGTCGCAGCAGTATATACATGTATTAAAGAATGCTGATAAACCTTGTGTATAAGTTCATTCAGATAGGCCTGAACATCAAGCCCTTCCAGGGTGTAATGAATTCTTCGGGCGGTTCCTCCCAGGCCGGTATCCTTTTCCAGCAGGTGAACCTCATGCCCCTGATTGGCTATGGAGAGAGCACTGGTCATGCCGGCCAGGCCGCCCCCGACCACCAACGCAGTCTTGTTGACGGGCAGATCAAATTCCTGCAAGGGTTCCAAATCGCAGGCCCGGGCTACCGACATGCGGATTATTTCTTTTGCCTTTTGGGTGGCCGCTTCCTTTTCTTTAGAGTGGACCCAGGCGCAATGTTCTCTAATATTAGCCATTTCATAGTAATATTGATTAATTCCTCCTTCCCGAAGGGTGTCCCGGAATAGCGGCTCATGTGTCCTGGGGGTGCAGGCGGCGACCACCACGCGATTGAGCCCTTTTTCCCTGATCGAGCCGGCCACTTTCTGTGCAGCCTCAGTTGAACATATAAAGAGGCTGTCTTCAGCGTGAACAACATTGGGTAAGGTCAAAGCATATTCAACTGTGGAAGGAACATCCACCACTCTTCCGATATTGGCTCCACAATGACACACAAAGACTCCCACCCTGGGCTCCTCTCCCGAGACGTTTCTTTCCGGGGGATATATCCTTTCTTTGGCCAGCTTCCCTCGCCGGTAGTCAATGAGTTCACCACATAGGGAACCAGCCCCGCTGGCGGTCACAACAGACTCGGGGATATCCAGAGGACCCTGGAAGGCTCCGCTAATAAAAATTCCCCGGCGGGAGGTCTCCATAGGATTAACTGGATTGGTTTTACAGAATCCGTAAGAATTGAGCTCAATGCCGAACTTGTCCGCCAGGCCCTTAAAATCGGCGGGAGGGTTCAAGCCTACGGATAATACCACCATATCGAATTCTTCCTCTTTTACTCCTTCATCCGGTGTAGAATATTTTATAGTTACATTCTTGCTTTCGGGGATCTCTCTTCCTATAGATGTATAGCTTCTTATAAATCGAACCCCGGGAAGTTTCTCTGTTCTCTGGTAGAAACGCTCGAAATCCTTGCCATAGGAACGAATATCGTTATGGAATATGGTACACTGGGCTAAAGCATCATGGTCTTTGGTTAAAATTACCTGTTTCTGGGCATAGGTGCAGCATATGGCTGAACAATAGCTGTTGCCTCCCGGGTTAACCTGTCTGGAACCGACGCACTGAATCCAGGCTATTTTTTGCGGATGCTTCCTGTCGGTAGCGCGCAGTATCTCACCTTCGTATGGCCCGGTGGAGCATAACAGCCGTTCATAGTCAAGACTGGTTACCACATTCTCAAACTTTCCGTAGCCATATTCATCCCGCAACTTGGGATCAAAAGGCTCAAAGCCCGGCGACAGTACTATAGCCCCTACTTTTACTTCTACCTTCTCCGCCGTTTGATTAAAATCTATGGCGTCATTCTTACAGACTCCCTCGCAAACAGTACATGTCTTATTTTTCAGGTAACGGCAGCTT
>CBEULQ010000613.1:0-2502 GCA_965543975.1 uncultured Desulfocucumis sp.
CCTCAGTTAATACATTCAAACTTATCTTGTAAATGTACCCATTAACCGGTGACCATAATCAGGGGGCTGTCAATAGGCAGCCCCCTGATTATGTGGTTATTACTGAAGTCCAGAAAATCCTGATTTGATTTGCGAACCATTGTCCCAATAGATATACTGGTCTCCGGACGGAGTCCAAGTCGGCCAGTAAACCGAGCGTTTTGCTTTGCCTGGCATATTTGGGTTCCCGGTTTTCGCAAATTGGGTAAACATGGTCATCATCGTCTCGGAAACTATCTTGTCTTCGTCCCCGAGTTCCGGAGCATCCTGAAGTGGTTTCGTGCGTGCGGTCATCTGAATCCACATATCTGCATAAGGGTCATCATAGAAGCCGAATGTGTAAGCTAGATCCAGCGCATGGAAGGATGTAATGCCATTGGCCTTCCAGTTCACCGGCATCTGGTTGAATAGGGCGGCATATCCCTTGACCCCCAAATTAAGGTTTCCTTTTAGTAGGTCCTCATAATAATCGATCATGTCAGGCATAAAGCCTGGCACAGACAGCTCCCCTAAAACAGACTGGACGATAATTGGAACAGCATTCTGATTACCGGCGTTGAATGTGCCTCGCACGGTATCCGTGAGAAACCACCCATCCACTGCCGGCCCGAATTCAGGAACGTGCGAATCCGGCGAATGCTGCATGGCATCGTAAGCATCTACGATTTCCTGCCAGGTCTTGGAACGAGCCTCCTCCAAATTGTTGACTCCTAGATATTCAAAGAATTTTTCACCCCAAGCTTCCACATCAGTTAACGGTTCGGGGTTAATGTATCCGCCGCTTTGAACAATGGCTTGGTGAAAAAGACCTTTTGCCAGAGGTGAAGCCAGCAGGCAGGTCACCTTGGCACCGCCCCCTGATTCGCCAAAGATGGTGACATTATCAGGGTTGCCTCCAAATGAATCGATGTTTTCTTGCACCCACTCCAGGGCTGCTATCATGTCGAGGAACATATAATTGCCGGAAACACCGTTTGGCGATTCCGCTGTAAGTTCAGGGTGGGCCAAGAAACCTAAGGCACCGAGCCGCGTGTTCACCGTCACCAGGACTACGCCGTGTTGAGGCAGTCGGTAATTATTCCAGGTGACATCGTTGCCTGAGCCGCCCGACAGGCCCCCGCCATGGAACCATACCATGACAGGCAGTTTTTCGTTGGTATGTCTGGCCGGAGTCAGAACATTCAGATAAAGACTGTCTTCGCTCTGAGGATCGTCCAGAGGATAGTAACGTCCAGGCATAAACTGCACGGGATGGATACTGTAATCAACGCATTCACGGATTCCCGACCATGGGGCAGGGGGGTGCGGCGGCCGCCATCGCAAATCTCCCACAGGTGGCGCGGCATATGGAATCCCCCGATAGATATGGACTGGATCGTTAGGGTCTTCGAAAACCGTCCCTGAAATATACCCGTCCGCGATCATTATTGGGTCCATAAGCAATCCGTTGTGATTACCTCTGTCACGCGCTTGGGCTTGGCTGGCGAATCCATTAAAACTTAGCATCACTGTCAATGCGATCAATAACGCGCACATTAATTTTTTCATACATACCTCCCTTTCTTCTCACAATCTTCAAAACTTTGCTTTTTATGAAGTAGTTAGTTTGAACATTTGTGATTTAAGGTTCCTAATATATTGATTTTCAAAGTACAATACATTGCCATCAGCTTCCACTTTTTTCTACCAGAGCTTTGGCCAAGAGGGCGCCACCGAGAGCTCCAGCGATTTGAGTATCATATTTTGATTTCAAAGCTTCCACACCCAGTAACTTCTCGATCCGTTTAACAACGCCACTGTTTTTAGCGATGCCACCGGTGATGGCAAAATCTTCCTCCATTCCGTTGCGCTCTAACAAGCTAACAACACGTCTGGCCAAGCCTGAGCAATAAGCAGCAAGCACTTTATTTTTTGACCAACCAGCCCGCAATAATCCGATAGCTTCTGTCTTGGCAAACACCACGCATGTACTAGAGACCGGCTCCGGCTCTTCTTCGATGTTTAAGGACATCTCGCCAACGTCTTCGATGGACACAGTCAGAAGGTCTGCAAAAACTTCCATCCCCCGTCCGGTTCCAGCAGCACATTTGTCGTTCATCAAGAAGGATGTTACTTTGCCTTTCCCGTCGCAGTGAATGGCTTTACAGTCTTGACCACCCATATCGAGAAGAGTGCGAACGGTTGGACCAAATATGAAGTTAGCACCGAAAGCATGACAAGTAATTTCGGACACGGTTTTGTTAGCAAAGGGTACATTTACCCGGCCATATCCGGTAGCAACCGTGTATGTTATATCTTCCATGGTGAGTCCTGTGCCTTTCATGGCCCAGTTAATTGCGTTATGTGCTGATTGCAAACTATCTGAACCAGTGCGCATGTTAGCGTAGACATAGGGTTGGCTGTCTACACAGATCACAGCTTGGGTACTAGTAGATCCAATGTCAACCCCGGCTGTAAGTAAAC
>CBEULQ010000614.1:0-2500 GCA_965543975.1 uncultured Desulfocucumis sp.
ATGGAGTTACCCCCGGAGAGGTTTATCCTTATTTTTTTTATGTCCTCAAGGTTGTTATATTCACCGGTCACCCTGAGGGAAATCTCACGGGAGCCCTTTTCAATGACACCAGCGCTGCCTGAAACGTTGTCCCCCGCCAGGGCCTGGGACACCTGGGGGATGCTCAGGCCGTAAGATTCCATCTTGGCCTGATTGAGCTTTACCCTTATCTCCCTTTCCTTTCCCCCGCTTATTGATGCCGAGGCCACTCCTTCTATCCTCTCCAGACGGGGCTTTATGGTGTCTTCGGCTATTTTTTTAAGTTTAACCACATCGGCCCCTTCCACCGAAAGCGATATTATGGCCTGGGAGTTGGGGTCCATCTTCATTGTTTTAGGTGACTGTACGTCGTCAGGAAGAATGCTCTTGACCATGTCCAGTTTTTCTCTAAGATCGTTGACGGCATTGTCCACATTGGTGCCCCAGTTAAACTGGATAATAACCAGCGAGCTGCCGTAATTGGATATGGACCGAATCTCCTTTATATTGCTTACCGTGGATACGGCTGACTCAATGGGCTTGGTTATGGTCTTTTCTATTTCGGCGGGCGCTGCCCCATCATAAGAGGTGATTATAACAGCCACCGGTATTTCCATGTCCGGGTACAGGTCCACCTTCAGGCGGGGAAGGGAAACCAGCCCCACCAGAACCAGCGCAATGATAAACATGGCTATGGCCAGGGGACGGTTAATGGAGAAGTCAGAAAGTTTCATTTGGACTTTCCACCCCCCGCCATGTTCACCACTTTAACCTTCTGGCCGTCAGTAACAAGCCTGTTCCCGTTTACTATAACAGTTTGCCCTTGACTGAGACCTGCCTTTATTTCAGCCAGTTCGTCAGTTATAACGCCTGTTTGCACTTGTTTTTCCCTGGCTATGCCGTTCTCCACTACAAAGACGTAATAAGCGCCGTCACGTTCTATTACCGCGTCGGCAGGCACTGATACGGCCCCTTTTGATATGCCTACAGGAAGTTTCAGGCTTGCCACCATGCCCGGTCTTATGTCGCCCTGCTTGTTGTCCAGAATAATTTCAACCGGAAAGGCCCTGGTGGCGGAGTCGCTTTGAGGCCCCACCGAAACCACTGTTCCTGAAACCGTTTTTCTCAAAACATCAATGTTTACCGGAACCTCCGATCCAGTTTTGACGAAGCTTATTGCATTTTCCGATACGTTAATTTTTACTTTCACCGTATCCATGGCAACCACGGTTACCGCCGTCGTCTGAGGACCGGCTATCTCGCCGCTATGTACGTTTACTACAGCAACGTGCCCCGATATTGGAGAAGTCACCGAATAATTGCTGAGGTTATCCCGGCTGCTGGCCAGGGCTGCCTCCGACTGCCTCAGCTGTTCCTCGGCCAGCTGCAGGCCGTAACGGGAGTTGTTAAGAGCGCTTTGAGATTCCTCAAACTGTGATTTGGAGACAGCCTGAGCCTGGTAAAGCGCGTTTATCCTGTCATAATTCTGCTGTGCATCGGTCAGGGCCTGACGGGCTTTTAGCACATTTACCCTGGCTATGCCCACTGCGGCCTCTGATTGCGCCACAACGCCTTGGGATTCAGACGATTCCAGCGCCAAAAGCGTCTGGCCTTTGCTAACCCTGTCACCGACAGCCACATTGACCGAGCTTACCCGCCCGGAAACCTTCGGCGCAATGTCGGCCTTTTCGCTGGCTATTACTTCCCCGGTGGTATTGAGAAAATGTGAAAGATCGGAAACTGCGGCAGTGGCGGTTTCCACCGGAAGCACATATTCTTCCACTGACGGCGCCTTTTTTCCACAACCGGATAGTGCCACAACCAGTGCCAGCAAAAAAATAAAACGCATGCACTTCAAAATTTCTGTTCCTCCTTAATATCTTTCGTTATATTTTGCCTTCCGGAACGCTGATGCTGGATCCGTTGGACGTTTTTTAAACTCTCCATATGTAGAACACTATTCCATGCATAAATGCAACAAGAAAACTGACTGGTCGGTCTCTGAGGGTAAAATAAATGCCTATTTTGATAAACCTTCCAGGTAAATATGTATGCCAGTTTGAGCAATGCGGCGCAGCGCAGAAATATCATTATTCTTTGAATGCTTCCAGCGCATAATTATTCCGTCACATATGGCTCTGAAAATCTCAGAAGCAGCCCTGGCGTCCAGGGGTTTAAACTCCCCTTTTTCAATCCCCTGGTTAATTATAATGGTGACAATATTCTCTTCCGAGTAGTTGTCCACCAAGTTGATTATTTGATTAAAAACACTCTCATCCCTTGACCCCATCAAAAACTCATGCACCAGCGCATATACCGGTGACTGGGCCTTTTCAACAGCGAAATCAACAAACTTGTTAAGCTTTACGGTTGCCGAATCGTCCGGGCTCAGGCGGGATTGAATTTCCTTTTTATGCTCATCCAGCCATTTTTCAAGCATATACAGGAATATTTCTTCCTTGCTTTTAAAATGCCAGTATAT
>CBEULQ010000615.1:0-2500 GCA_965543975.1 uncultured Desulfocucumis sp.
AAGGGGCAATGAGAATAGGAAAAAAAGGGAACAGGGCAGCATGCCCTTTCCTCTGGACGAATCATCTGAACTTGTGGCAATGAGAAAGATTGAAGTTGACCTGGTAAGACAGGCGTTAAATGATTTATCACACAGGGACAGACACTGTCTGGTTTTAAAAATGTCGGGCTTTAGCTATGCAGAAATTGCAGGAATCATGGGGGTACGGGAAAAATCGGTGGGCACTATTGTTTCCAGGGCACAGCAGCGTTTTAAAAACAAATATCAGTTATTACATGGGAGGGATCCAAACTGTGGCATAAAAAATGGCGGCAATCAGGAGCAAGGAAGAAGTGTTCCCGAACTGATGAAGGCAGCATACAGTCATACATTGACGGCCAGTTGTCCCCAGGTGGCGCCGAGGAAATAAAAAAACACCTGGATAGCTGCAGTCATTGCGGTTCGAAATACGGCGAAATGCTGAAAAACAACCACCTGCTGGAAAGAGCCAGGGATATCATTGACGAAGCCGGGAAAGACGAGGAAATCGATGTTAATAGAGCCTGGCGTAGACTCAGCAGGGAAATATCCGGAGAGAAATATTTCTATGCGGAGGAGAAAATAGCAATGAAACAAAGATACAAAAAAATGGCGGCGGCCGCTGTCGCAGGCGCCGCGCTATTTGCCATGTTCAGCTTTGGCCCGGTAAGGGCAACGGCTGCAGATATGTTAAAAATATTCAGGGTTGATAAAATACAGACCATAGCTATTAATCCGTCAGACCTGACCGAACTGGAAACTATTTTCCGGGAAAAAGGCGGCAAGGTTGATATCAGGAATTTCGGCACTGTGGAGTCCACAGGCAAAGTTACCGCCACCAAAGCCACCCTTGATGAAGCGGGGAAAGCGGTGGATTTTCCTCTCAGCATGCCGCGGGAAATACCCGAAGGTTATACCGCTCCGGTATATACAGTATATAAAGGAATGCAAATAAATTTCAACCTGAATACCGAAGCAATCAACTCCAGCATTAAATCCCTGGGCGGCGATAAATTCCTGCCCCGGGAACTTGACGGTAAAACCTTTTCATTAAGGGTGCCTGATGCAGTCAATGCCGAGTATAAATCTTCGGACGGCGGCAGGGAATTGCTTCTGGCCCAGGCCAGGAGTCCTGAAATCCGGGTGCCTTCCGGTGTGGATGAGAATACAGTGAGGGATGCCCTGTTATCCATTCCCGTACTGCCGGATAACCTGCGCAAACAACTGGCGGCGATAAATGACTGGCAGCATACCCTGCCGGTTCCCAATATTAACGGCTCAACCACCGAGGTGACGGTCAACGGTGAAGAGGGAGTTTACATCAAGGCCAACGCCGGTCATGAACAGAGGCAGGTAAACTCCCTGGTGTGGCATGATAACGGTGTAATACGCATGATCTGCGGGGATGATTTGACTCTTGACCAGGCAACGGCCATTGCCTCTTCCATGAAATAGTGTATTATCGCAGAACAGGGGTTAGTGATGGAATATAAAGTTATCGAAACTAATAATCTAACTAAATTATACAATGGTAAACCCGGCTGCCGGGAGATTTGCCTTTCCGTTAACGGAGGGCAAATCTTCGGCTTTCTGGGCCCTAACGGCGCAGGTAAAAGCACACTAATTAAAATGCTGGTGGGACTCTTGTTTCCCACCTCCGGCGGCGCCAGCCTTCTGGGTAAGCCACTGGGGGATTTGGAGGCCAGGAGGAAAATAGGTTTCCTTCCTGAAAATTTTAGTTACCATCAGTGGCTTACCGGTTATGAGTTGCTTGAATTTCACGGTTCCCTTTATAGAATGGATAAGAAACAAAAATACAGGC
Organism: uncultured Desulfocucumis sp.; assembly: GCA_965543975.1. GTDB lineage: Bacteria > Bacillota > Desulfotomaculia > Desulfotomaculales > Desulfocucumaceae > Desulfocucumis. The sequence goes on from CBEULQ010000615.1 coordinate 1,841, forward strand.
GAATACCCGAAATTCTCGAACTGGTGGGGCTGACTGAAAAAACTGGGCAGAAGGTGGGGAGCTACAGCAAGGGTATGCAGCAGCGCATAGGGCTGGCCTGTGCCCTGCTGCCGGATCCGGAGCTGATTTTTCTGGATGAGCCCACCTCCGCCCTGGACCCCATAGGCCGCCGGGATGTCAGGGAAATTATCAAATTGTTGAAAGATCAGGGGAAAACAGTGTTTTTAAACAGTCATTTGCTCAGCGAGGTTGAAATGGTCAGCGACCACGTGGCCATAATCAAAAGAGGCAGAATAATCGCCAGCGGCAGCATTGAGGAACTGCAGGCAGGCAAGACCGTGGTTGAAGTGACCGCCGGTGGAATTAGCGACAATATTATGGAAAAACTGGCTGTTCTGGGTGAGATTAAATCTTCCGGAAACAGTCTTGAAATAAGTGTTGCCCGTAAAGAAGATATTCCCCGGATTGCCAGAACAGTGGTGGAGGGCGGCGGTGAGCTTTTCAGTATGACGTCCCGCAGGCATTCCCTGGAAGATCTTTTCGTTAGCCTGGTGGAAGGGGGAGTCACGGGTGTGGACCATAGCGGGTCTGACATTTAAGGAAATTGCCAGAAAAAAAATACTGCTGTTAACCACAATATTATCTCTTGCCTATCTTTTT
>CBEULQ010000616.1:0-2494 GCA_965543975.1 uncultured Desulfocucumis sp.
AATGCTTAAAATACTGGTAATAAATCCGGGGTCTACTTCCACAAAAATTGCCGTATTCGAAGATGAATTATGCAACTGGGAAAAAAACATTACTCATCCCTTAGAAGATATTAAAAATTTTACATCCGTAATTGGGCAGGTCGAATACCGGAAAAAAGCCCTGCTTGCAGCGCTTGAAGAATATGGCCAGGACCTGCAGGGACTGTCAGCCGTTGTGGCCAGGGGCGGTATGCTGAAACCCCTGTCAGGCGGTGTTTATATAATAAACAAGGAGATGTACGACGTACTGGTTTCCGGCAAATACGGCGAACATGCCTCCAATCTGGGAGGAGTAATTGCCCTTCACATGGCTGAGAAACTGAGCATCCCTGCCTATACCGTGGACCCGGTATCTGTGGATGAATTTGAAGAAAACGCCCGTTACTCGGGATTAAAGGAAATAAACAGAATCAGTCAGTCCCACGCCCTCAACATGAAGGCGGTAGCCCGCAAAGCAGCGCAGAATATTGGGAAATCCTACAGCCAGGTAAACCTTATTGTGGCTCATCTGGGTAGCGGCACATCCGTAGCGCCGCACCGCAAAGGGAAAATTATAGATGTAAATAATGCCAATAACGAGGGGCCTTTCTCCCTGGAACGCTGCGGTACCCTTCCGGCCCTTGGATTAATCAGATTATGTTATAACGGAGGTTATACGGAAAAAGATATGGTATCGCTGGTAACCAAAAAAGGAGGCATCTACTCCTATCTGGGCACGAAAGATTTCAGGGAAGTGGAAAAAATGATCTCCGCAGGAAACGAAGCCGCGCGCAGGGTGGTTGTAGCCATGTGTTACCAGGTGGCCAAGGAAATCGGGGCTATGGCGGCGGTTCTGGCCGGTGAGGTGGACCGCATCGTACTGACCGGCGGATTGTCCTATTCATCTCTGGTCACAACTGAAATCGCCAGGAGGGTATCCTTTATTGCCCCGGTGGACGTTATACCGGGTGAGAAGGAAATGGAGGCCCTTGCCCTGGGGGCTTTAAGGGTATTGAAAGGCCAGGAGGAAGTTAAATATTACAGGGAAGAAATATAACAGTAACGGAGTGAAAAAATGAGTTTTGAAAATTTCAGACAGGTTTTTGCAGAGGTAAAAAAATATAAAAAAACCCGCCTTTGCGTGGCCGCCGCTGCCGAAGACAAGGTATTGCAAGCTGTGCGGGACGCCAGAAAAGAAGATATCGTGGACTTGGTGCTGGTGGGATGCGAGGAAACAATCTGGAGGATGGCCTGCACCTTGAGCCTCGACCTGAAGGGTATAGAAATCATAAATATCAAAGACCCCGTGGATGCCGCCCACCGGGCGGTTGAGGAAGTAGCCCGGGGCAGGGCCGACTTTCTAATGAAGGGTATGGTGAACAGCTCGGATTTCCTCAGGGCTGTTTTAAATCCGCAATCCGGGCTGCGTACCGGCAGAATACTTAGCCACCTGGCTGCCTATGAAATACCCGGATATTACAGGCTTATTTACAATACAGACGGTGGCTTCAACATCTCCCCAGACCTGCAGCAGAAAAAGGCCATTATTGAAAACTCCATCAGTTTCCTGCATTCCATTGGGTTGTCCAGGCCCAAGGTGGCCGTACTGTCGGCCAACGAACAGGTAAGCCCCAAAATGCCGGTTACGGTGGACGCCGAACAGCTTAAACTGATGGCCGAAAGAGGAGAAATACAGGGAGCCGACGTAGACGGGCCGATAGCCCTTGACGTGGCCATCAGCCAGGAGGCCGCCGACCATAAAAAGATTGACAGCCCTGTGGCCGGCCGGGCGGATCTGCTGGTGGTCCCCAACATTGAGGCAGGCAACCTGCTGGGTAAGGCCATAATGTACTTCGCAGGCGGGAAGATGGCCGGGCTGGTGCTGGGCGCTTCCAAACCAATTATACTGACTTCCCGGAATGAAACGCCTTACGGCAAGCTGGCCTCGATAGCCCTGGCAGCATATTCTGTGGTCAGGCAAGGCAAGGATTGACTCACTGGAAATCAACCAGCCTGCCATTTTTGCGCAGACTCTTTTATACTTCGTAAATGCGAAAACCCGGCAGTTTGCCGGGTTCTAAACATTGTTACTTCTGCTTCCCGTAATATTCTCCAAAAGAAGAATAGCAGGTCAGAATTATTATTGTTGCATCATATCCGTGCAGGGTGACACCTTCATCATATCAATACAGGCTTTTAACTGATCTTTTGTCATATCACCCGAATTGACGGCATCCCCCATCATTTGCCGGCAAATGTTTATGGCCTGCGCTTGGAAAGCTGTAGGGCTGGCGTTTTCGTTGGGCGCGGCGAAGGCAGGCACCGCGGACAGGAGCATCAGGCCTGCGATAACCGCTATAATGGTTCTTTTCATGTTATCACCTCCACCACTAACATAACATACAAATATCACAAAACTGTCACAATCAAGATTGTTGCCCCAGCCAATTATATCCAACGGGGACAGTTTTGTGAT
>CBEULQ010000617.1:0-2489 GCA_965543975.1 uncultured Desulfocucumis sp.
TTTTAATTTGAACTGTAAAATATTTTGGAGATGGGCAGGCATTTACTGATTTATTTCTTATAGACGAAAAATATAAAGTGGTCAAAAAGGCCCAGGGACATGAACCTATAAGTATGTGTTTTACGGTAAACAGACTTGATTATGAAGGTAAAACCATATTATTCGGTAATTTTAACGATTCTAAATGGTTGATAGTACCGGATAAAAGACAAAAAGTTAATATTGATAAAATATTTGTTGAATTTGAAAATGGAGAGAAATACGAGGAAATTGTTTCTATGGATAAAGGATTTATAATCATCTCAAATACCATTTCAGGTGTTAAAAATGTTAATTTATATAATAACAAGGGAGAATTGCAAAGTAATTTGGATGATATTGGGGGAATAATTGAAGATGCGACATTTATTTAAGCAGTAAAGGTGATTTGGATGATTAAAAAAATCTTTTTTCTTCTATTACTTATGTTGACTCCGTTAATACCAATGGGTTGTTCGGTTCAACCTGCTTCCTTCGGTAGGACTGAAACTTCCGGCCGGTTTGATCGTGCCGAGAAGTACGGCCAGTTTATCCCGGTAAACACGGCTGTTGACTGCAAGGGAACCAAAGTGACCATAGAGAAATTGTTTCTGGACAAGACCGGGACCTTTATGATCGCTTCGGTAGACGGAGATATCCGGGGAAATATGGACTACCTATCGGTTGAACTTTTCGATGACCAGGGCCTGGAATTGGGTAGGAGTACTTTCTTGCAAAAACTACCCGATGGCAAAACACTACTGACCTTCGGGGCCGTTCAGACCGTTCCTAAAGCCTTACGAATGGAATTCTTTGGTGGGCCGGTGGGATATGGGAGCGGGCATGTGGTCCTGGATCTAAAAGGTATCAGCTTTAAAGTGGTAGATAAGAAGTACATACGGGAATACCGGCTGGCTGAAACAGTGAACAAACCTGGCTACAGGCTATTAGTGGACGAAATTGCCACGGGCATCAGCCAAGCCCGGCTTCATTACAAGCTCACTGCCTCTGGTAATTATGATGGAATAAAACACGGCTGGTTTTATGACTGGCGGAATAACTACTCTCCAGAGGGCGAAATTCTATCCATGTTCGACGGCGGGTGGAAATTGGGGGTTCACCTGTCCGGCATTAATTGTCTTGGCCCCTACTATAGGGTATCCCAGGATGAAAAGACAATGGTTGGCAGTGCTAAATTTGACCCCGTTGAAACCTCCTCCATCAAAGTAAGCCTCAGTAACATTTATGGCTATTACAACATGAAGGAGATTATTCCTATAAACGGCGTCATGAACAGATTGGACATCAACAGAAGGGTTTCGGTCAGGGGCTACACCGTGAACCTGAAATCCTTTTTCAAGGAAAATGGCGAAAACTGGATTTTAGACTACTCCGTCCTTGATTTCGCCGGAAACCCGGTGGACGCAGCTATTGAAGCATGGTTATACTGGGACAGGAGTCATAATGTGCCCATGTCAATCTTTAACCGGTTCAGGGATCAATCAGGCGGAGACCGTCGTCTGGTACTACGCTGGCAGCCTCAGGAGGGAAGCGGGAACAATGAAAATCTGGAGCCGGTGATTAAAATTACTCGGCTGGGTATTAGGCAGGAGGACGCGGTACTTGATATAAACCTGGACAATTCCAAAAAGCCTTGGGAAAACCAGGATGAAACCGGGATCATGTCTGCTGTCAATGATTATTACAATACCTTTGGTAATGCCCTTGCAAATGGTGACGTTACCGTCTTTGAAAAAAAGTACGGTTACCTCAAGCCGACAGGCGTAGAGTGGGACGGGATTAACGATTGGCGGCGGCATTTCGACGTATGGAGTCCGCTGGGAGTACAGGAATATACATTTTCCTTAAATGATCCGATTATTACCGTGTCCGGAAATACAGCTACTGCGGATATAGAGGGGTTTGAAAAAATAATGCGAAAAGGCGGTCACTCGGCTGGCGGGTTTTGTACGGTGTTTTACCTTGAAAAGGTGAAAGGAAAATGGAAAATAATCAGGGTTGACGAATCAACCGAGGCAGAATTACACGGACCTTAATTGATATACAGACAAGGGGATACAGACGAACCGGTCATGTTACCAGTAAATACCAGAAAAAACTGGAGCATATCCTCTGCCTCATTAATCTCATACCTTTGTTTGCCAGACAAGTCCCTGTCCCCTTGTCTGACTGTCCCCTTGTCTTCTCTGTCTTCTAGGAGCATACTTGAGAATCCCCAAAAAGAAATATTTCGTAATCGAAAAACGCTGAAATATCAAAATAGTGATGGTTGTCGGTAAAATTATGCCAACAAGTGTAAACAATAATGATCCTGTATCACCCCAGAAGTTTTTCAACCATAAATTAATTGGGAAATGGAGGTACATAATTGGTAGTGAAATAGTACCTAGAAATTCGATCGGCTTTATAAAAGGCAAAATAGAAATAATTTTACTTATCTGAATTAATGC
>CBEULQ010000618.1:0-2486 GCA_965543975.1 uncultured Desulfocucumis sp.
CATTCCGAAATATTTTTAATACCAGGTTAATATTGACAGAGTAATGACGCCGTGCGACAATGTTTCAAGCTGCGAAGCAGTGAATTAAGAAGAACAATGGTGAAATGATGGAAGGTAATAAATTACGGCAGGTAAAAGCGGACCTGTCCCTGGTAGGAGTAACCGCCATCTGGGGTTGGTCCTTTGTTATTGTTCAGGATGCACTGAGCGGCATAGGCCCCTATTACTTTCTGGCGATTAGATTTTTAGTGGCCTTTATTTTTCTGGCAGCAATATATTTCAGGAGGCTTTCCGGCATCAACAGGTCCAACCTGGCAGCAGGCGCATACATAGGCATTTTTCTCTTCGGGGGATATGCCTTTCAGACAGTTGGCCTGCAGTACACCGGAGCCGCCAATTCCGGGTTTATAACCGGTCTGGCGGTGGTGCTGGTCCCCCTTTTCGCAGCCATTGGATTAAAGCGCATACCTTCCTTATTTACAACCCTGGGGGTGCTTTCCGCTGCCATCGGGCTGGGGCTTTTGGCCATAAACGATTCTTTCGCCGTCAATTACGGTGATGTGCTTACATTTTTCTGTGCCATATGCTATGCCCTGCACATTTTGCTGGTGGGGCGCTATGCCTGCAAAATGGACCCGGTACTGCTGGCCATAATCCAGATCGGTACCGTTTCCGCCATTAGTTTTGTTTTCGGTCTATTCCTGGAAGTCATGCCGGGCGAATTCAGCAAGCCGGTGTGGGTGGCCCTTCTAATTACTGCCATTCCCGCCACAGCTCTGGCTTTCCTGATTCAGAACAAGGTGCAAAGGTTTACCTCAACCACTCATACCGCCATAATATTTACTATGGAACCGGTATTTGCGGCTCTTTCGGCCTTCATACTTTCTGATGAATTACTTTCTGTAAGACAGTTGGCGGGATGTTTCTTAATACTGGCGGGTATGCTTGCCGCAGAGCTTAGGGGCGGCGAAAAAGCCGAAGAGGAACCGGCAGCGGAACACGAAGCTGCCGGCGCCTGATGGGTAGTATTAAAGCAATTCGGTCTGTATATCCAGAATCTCTACAGTGCCCTGGCTTTCCACAAATTTAACCGCTGCGGACAGCATCTGGTGCACGTGTGAGGGTTCATTGGACACGCACGACACCCCTACGGTGGAAAACTGCCATGAGTCCTGTTTATCCACTTCGGCCACGGAGATATTGAATTTGGATTTCATCTTGTCGATGATGCTTTTTAACACCCGCCTCTTGTCCTTTAAGGATCCCGCCTCACCAATAAACAGTTCAAGAGTCAACACGCCGACAATCATATTCCACCTCATCGAAGTAACAGAGAAGTAACAAGCTGCATAACCATATTAACATAATAAATTAATTTGACCAATTATACTACTCGAAAGTACAAAACGCCCTTTGCTATTCAAAAGGCGTTTTTAACATGATCTATCTTTAAAGTTCCCCCGGGTCCCGCCATTAGGGCAATAACGTCAAAACGAACAGGCCCGCTGAAGAAGCCGGCGGACTGAAGGTAGTATTTGGCAACCTGGCGGACTTTCAACTGTTTTTTGTAGACTACGCTTTCCAGGGCGCTGCCGTAACCATCACCCTTCCGGGTTTTTACCTCAACGAAAACCAGCACCGACCCGTCCCTGGCCACAATGTCGATTTCCCCCAGGCTGCAACGGTAATTCCTCTCAATAATAACGTAGCCCAGCTCTTTTAAATATCTAATCGCCCTGTCTTCACCCGCGCGACCCAGCGAAAGCCTTTTTACAGTCATACCAAACCCTTTCGGAGTCAGCTTATTTGACGGCCAAACCTTTCTCCTGCAAAAATTCCATCAACAGTTTACCGGTATTGCCGGTTATTTTGAGGCAATTCTTCAGATGTTCCGTTGTATCAAAGGGATGTGGGTTAAGGCTCCTGCAGCAGGTATAGCCGAATTTCTGCTCAAAGCGGTCATGGAACTCCCTGGCCAGGTTATAAGCCGGTTCCCTGTCTTCCTCCTGGGATGTTCGTCCCTTGAGAAGCCCCAACACCAGGGCGGAACCGGCAAGGGCGCCGCACATACAACCGGCATGGCCAAGCCCCCCGCCAAGCACGGTAAACATCCGGACCATATCCCCTGGAACATCCGGTGTCAGCATTTCCCTAAAAGCAATAAAAATTGATTCAGCGCAGTTGTATCCCGATTTAAAATAACCTCCAGCCCTGTTCCGGGCTTCCACAGTAATATCATTTTCCAACTCTGCCATCCCCCCGATTGTTATGCTATATATTAATTCTGTCAGCCAGCCGTAATTCCTGCAATTTTTTGAATATTTGCCCTTTTATTTATTTACCTTCAATCTGGCCACGGCTTTTTCAAGACCTTCCACCGTAAGTTCAAACATGGGGAATAACCTGCGGATATAAGCTATTGTATCGTAAGTGGCGTCCACAGGAGGCCACTCTGCTGAGGAAAGGGGGTTAAGCCAGACACTGTG
>CBEULQ010000619.1:0-2477 GCA_965543975.1 uncultured Desulfocucumis sp.
CAAACATATTTTGATAATGAATAAGCTTCGGTTTAAACAGTATTTTAGGCGGCAGGGAGAAAATATCCACTTCATTCTGCAGTGAAAGCAAAACCAGCCAGACTATGGGGGATATATAAAACAAAACCAGTATTAAGGTTATCAAAAAAAGCATTATTTCTTTTACTTTGACTATAGCTCACGCCTCCTGCCTTGCCCTTACGCCCCTGGTAAGGTGATATATGAGGGGCAGCGCAATCATAAGGGTCACAAACATTAAAATAAAACTCTGGGCGGATGCCATGCCGAGCTTAAAGACCCGGAAGCTGGTTGAGTATGTATAAAAGCTTACAAATTCTGTGCTTCTTCCGGGCCCGCCGTTGGTTAGGGATATTACGATATCAAAAACTCTGAACACATCCACGACCCTGAATATTACACCAAGCACAATTACATTTTTTAAATAGGGCAAAATTATATATCTCAGCATTTGCCCGCCCGAAGCACCATCAACCTGAGCCGCTTCGTATAATTCGCGGGGTATGGATTGGAGGCCGGCAAGAAAGAAAAGAATGAGAAAGGGAGTATACTGCCACACTTCTACAAATGCCAGAGAAAAAAACGCCAGGGTTTGATCACCCAACCATATTTTAGGGATTATACCCATAGAACCCAGAAGCCAGTTTAAAATACCCAGTTCGGAATTATAAATAATTTTCCATAGAGTGGCGACCACAACCGGAGTAATCATCATCGGGATGGTCACCAGTACCCTCCACAACCTTCCGCCTATAATATCCCGGTTCAGCAGCAAAGCAATCATCAGACCCGCCAATACTTCAACGGGGACTGTTACCAGAATAAAAAGTAATGAGCGGAAAATGGCCTGCCAGAAGTATTTATCCTGGAGAGTTTCCAAATAGTTGTCCAGTCCAGTGTATTTTAACTGCCCGCCTACGGATAGATCCCACTGATGAAAACTCACAAACAAAGCGAATATAACCGGCAGAAGAACCACCGAGATTATTATCAGGGATACCGGCAGCAAGCACCAAACTGTAACACTGATTTTTTTAGCCAACTGTGTTCACCTCTGGCAGTGGGCGGGGATGATCTCCCCGCCCGCTGTTATAAGCTAATTTTTATAATATCCGTGGTCCGCCATCAGTTTGTATGTCTTGTCGTTCAATTCTTTTGCCGCCGCTTCAGGAGTCTTTACACCGGTAACCACATCATTGCCCGATTCGTAACAATATCTGATTATTTCCTCGGTTTCGGGAATGCTCGGAAAGGGTTTGGCTACTGCCATATTTTCGGCTATTACCGGGAACCAGGGGTATTGCTTAACCAGTTCTTCGTTGTATAAAACAGATTTTCTTGTGGGTCCTCCACCGGCCTTGGCATATTTAACCTGTATTTCAGGGCTTGTCAGCCAGCTGATAAATAAATAAGCAGCCTCCTGGTTTTTCGAATATTTATTGATTCCCATGGCCCACCCCCCCAGAAGGGAACTGTTGTTGGGAGAAAGGGCAAAGCCTACTTGATCGGCAACTTTTGATTTTGCGGGATCCTTAACCAGGCCTGCCGCACCGGGCCAGAACAGAGCCATGGCTGTTTTTCCCTGCATGAATGCGTTCATATTTTCGGGGAAATCCCATGTATTGCAATCCGGGGGTGAGATTACTTTTAAATCCCCGGCCATCAGGGTAAGTGCTTTGACTCCCGCCTCGCTGTTGAACTGAGGTTTCATATCGCTGTCAAAGACCTTGCCGCCATTAGCATAGAACAGGTTGAAAAATGTTCCAGCCGCCTGGGCCGACCGCCCGCCCATCAATCCAAACCCATACTGGTCCGGCTTTCCGTCCCCATTTGTATCTACTGTAAGGGCTTTGCCCATTTTAGCCAGTTCATCCCATGTTTTGGGCGGCTCCTTGAAGCCCGCTTTTCCCAACATTGCCTTGTTGTACATCAGAAACTCAACATCACCGACAATGGGCAGGCCGTACAGTACACCATTGTGCTTACCATAGGATTCCAGCGCTGTGGGCATGTAATCGTCCAGCTTCAGCTCCGGGAAACCCGGTTTTTTCGCCCATTCCTCAAGGGACTCAATGGACTGGTTGGCGTCCACAAATTCACCGTACCACTGGTAAACATACGAGAAAGCATCATATGTGCCTGTTTTTCCGGCAAAATCCAGCGCCAGTTTATCATGCACGTCTGTATAGGACATTGTGGATAACTGCACTTTTATGCCTGTAGCTTTTTCAAATTCCGGCACAACTCTCTCAATTACCTGGTTACACACCAGTACTGAAATGGTTGTCCCCTTATACTTTTGGGGAAGAATGCCGCTAGCTACATCGATTTTTTCCCCTTCAACAGCCTGAACCTGGGTGTTCGAAGTCTGATCCTTTTTGTCGCAGCCGGAAGGGTACTTTACGCCTACCATCATCGGCGACCATGCAGAGCACCGTCCAACCGAATTTCGCCACGCT
>CBEULQ010000620.1:0-2476 GCA_965543975.1 uncultured Desulfocucumis sp.
TTACTTTCTGTCATATTTCTACTTCCTTTCTCATGTCAAAAAGCTTCATATGCTCACGAATGGATGGACATGTGAAGCCTTTTGAAATAAGAAACGAACAATTATACAAAGGTATGGTTAATACTATAAAATGGCTGACCGGTTAAGATCAGCCATTTTATGAGTATTGTAACGATTAGTAAATTAACGAAGTAACTGGAGAACGCCCTCCGGTTGTTGATTGGCTTGCGCCAGCATGGCCTGAGCGGCCTGTTGCAGTATGTTGCTCTTGGTGAATTCCATCATTTCCTTGGCCATGTCTACATCACGAATGCGGGACTCGGCAGCAGACAAGTTTTCGGAAGAAGTTCCGAGGTTATTGATGGTGTGCTCCAATCTGTTCTGGTATGCACCAAGTTTAGACCGTTCGGTAGATACTTGTTGAATGGCATTATTTATCAGATAAATAGCACCGTCAGCATTTTTCTGGTCGGTAATATCCAACGCATTACCACTGGTATCCCGTACTCCGAGGGAATCAGAGTCCATAGCGTTAAGACCGATTTTCAATACTTGGCCGGAATTTGCACCAATATGAGCAATGGCCGCATTGTTTCCATTGGTTTCAAGAGCGCCTTCTTTAAGTGATATAGTAATGGTATCGCCCGTCTTGATAAAGTCATCATTAGTAATATTAACGGTAATTACTAAAGTACCGCCGGTAAAGGTTGTTGTACTAATATTTATTACGCCACCGGCTATTGAAATCGTAGTAATGTTGCCAAGAACAGTAGATGTCGATATTGCTGCTGCGGATATCCCGTTTGCTGATACTGTGGCGGCGCTAAGAATATTGATGTGAATGACATCAGTTGCACCAGCCTGTGATACGTTTTGAATATTGCTAAGTTTCACCGAACCATTGGCAAAAGTGGATTCGAGAGCGCCTGAACCATTTATTTGATCGGTAACGCCACTTAAATCGCCATTCAACAGTTTCTTGGTGTTAAATTCAGTGGTGTTGGCAATGCGGTCAATTTCGCTGGTCAACTGCTTCATTTCGTCTTGCAGCGCAGTTCTGTCAGTAGCAGTATTGGTATCGTTGGCAGCCTGAACGGCCAGTTCGCGCATACGCTGGAGAATACTGTGGGTTTCATTCAGGGCACCTTCAGCAGTTTGAATTAATGAGATAGTATCCTGGGAATTACGAGAAGCTTGATCCAAACCACGGATCTGAGCGCGCATTTTCTCGGAGATTGCCAGACCTGCAGCATCATCACCGGCACGGTTAACGCGAAGACCGGAAGAGAGCTTTTCCAGAGACTTGTTAGTGTTAACACCATTATTGCTTAACTGGCGGTATGTGTTAAGCGCTGCGATATTGTGGTTAATCCTCATGTTCATTCCTCCATGAATTTTTATTCACCGCATCCATGCGGTTCTGGAAATTACCGGTCGGCCGCCCGGAAATTCCTTCTAATCATATATATCGACAAACTTCTTTGAAGATTTAGAGCTTAACTAATCTTTTTTTTCAAAGCTGGTTTTGTTAATAGCGCCTAATTCCGACAATATTTTCTTATTTGCCATAGATTCTCTGTTTTCCTGCTGGAGAGATTGATATATTTCGCTTCTATATATGGCAATTTCTGGTGGCGCCTCAATGCCTATCCGGACACTGTCTCCCGTGATATCTACAACAATAATTTTAATACGGTTACCAACATTCAATGACTGGCCCTTTTTCCTAGTCAGTACCAGCATTTTTATCGACCTCCTCTCCGGCGGCCTTTGCCGAAAAAGGCATAGGGTGGCGAACATTATAGCGTTTGTCATTGAGGACAATCTGCCTGGCCTTACCATTCTCCGTATTAACAACAATTGGGGCCAGGAGGTTTAAAGTGGCGTCTTTGAGGCCGCGGCTGGCATTAATAATACAGAATACCGCTATATGATCCTGTGATTGTATATTTAAATATTCCACTTCCTCGTCAGATAATTCAAATTCATAGTCGTGGTATATTGTAAAAGGATTAATCAGGAAGAAACCTATATTCTCATCCTCAAATGATTCCAGATAAAAAAAAGGGCTGTCATTTGATATGGCACAGAGAGAAAATTTTTTCAAATCCTCGGGCAGTCCGGGCAATCCCGATGGAAAAAGGAATTCATTATTCATAGGCTTCATAAATTATTACCCCCCAGAGGTGTTCTTTTAAATTACCAACAGGTGACCTGTAAAACAAGTCACCTGTTGGTAATTTTTTTTAAAAATTACTTATATTCGTCAACAATAAATCCCTTTGCGGTATAATTCTTTTGCTCGCTAACATTTTTGGCTTCCTTATCTTTTTCCTTTTTATTAACCTTTTTATTCTCTCCAGTTTTTTTCTTTTCAAGAATGCCGTTTTCTTTATAAACAAGATAGGCATTCAACTCAGCGGATTTATTGGTGTTCACCACAGGCTTATTTAAATCAGGCACATACTTTTGTTGT
>CBEULQ010000621.1:0-2469 GCA_965543975.1 uncultured Desulfocucumis sp.
TATGGCGTCAAAACCAAGGTAGGACGTGATTGCCAGTACTGAGCCTGCAAGAATGCCCCCCCATGAGAAGGTTGAAGGATTATAGACGGCCTTTAAGGAGAAAAGGCTAACCCCCGTTCCGGTTAATGCAAATTTAACTGCTGCAAAAACAAAAGCAAATACTGCTGCAACCATTAATCCGGCTATAAAAAAATTCACCTTGGCGGCCACTTCTACACCAATAAGATTAATTATAGTTACAGGAATCAAATAAATCAGCACCCATGCCCAAAAAGGCACTTGAGGAAAAATAGCGTTTGCAAAACTGGCGCTGACCACATACAGCAGCATTGGAATTAAGAAGTAGTCAAGAAGCATGACCCATCCGGCAAGAAAACCCAGCCTGGGGTTTACAGCACGCTGCGTATAGCTGTAGGTAGAGCCTGCGATAGGAAAAGCTTCGACCATTTTGCCGTAACTATATGCTGTAAAGAGCATCGCCATAAAACCAAAAACGTATGCTAGAAAATTATGCCCCTGAGAGCTTAAGGACATAATTCCAAAAAGTGTCATACTGGAAACAGGAGCCATAAAAACCATGCCAAAGATGACCAAATCGCGTACAGACAAAGAACGCCTTAATTCCTGCTTATAACCAAAGGATTCAACGTTTGCTTTTTGTTCCATCATAAAACACCTCAACTATTACTTATTTTCATCAGATATAATTCTTTTCAAGATAATCAAGCGCATAGTCCAGAGCGTCTACAGCTTTATCAATATCCTCTTTTGAAACATTCAGAGACGCTCCGATTCTAAGGGTATTTGGCATCACACCACCGATCAGGACACCCTTTTCCACAGCCTTTGAGCGGATAATGTTTACCGGAAAATTACCCTGGTCGATCTCATGGGTATAATTCCTATCTATTTCTATAAATGGCGTCATTTTTTCGTCTTTTACCAGTTCAACCAGCCACAGCATTCCTCTGCCGCCAAGTGCTCCAATGGATTTATGCTTTGTTTTGAGTTCTTCTAATTTTATCTGGAAGTACTCTCCTGAATTTTTCGCCTTTTCAGGGAGATTTTCTTCGATCATATATTCTAAGTTGGCACAAACTGCAGCCATGGCTATGGGGTGCCCCGAGAAGGTGGAAACATGTTCCCACCGGTACTGATCAAGGAAAGCAGCAATTTCTTTACTGACGATTACTGCCCCGGTGGGTATGGCAGAACTGGATAAACCTTTCGCCGTGGTGACAATATCGGGCTCCACGCCATAATGCTGGTAGGCAAACCATTTCCCTGTCCGTCCAAAACCTGTCAGGACTTCATCGGCAATCCACAATATCCCCATATCCTTTGTCAGTTTACGAATCTGCGGGATATATTCTTCAGGGGGCTGAATGGAACCGGCTCCCTGGGCAACCTCGGTGATAATTGCCGCCACCTGTTCTTTGCCGCAGTTTTCAATTACCCTTCGGGTATATTTAACGCACGCAAGCTCACCCTTATCATCGGTGCAGTAGCCGTATTTATGTCCTAAGGAGCAGCGCAGGCAGTTTGGTGCCGGAGCAAGGGCAACGGCCCCGATATTATAACTTGGAACTGATCTGGGTATTGACTCGGTTTTTGTTTGAGTTAGCCCGCTGCGGCTTCCTTTTAAACGGGTTACAGATGACGCACCCATGGTATAACCATGATAAGCATGTTCCCTTGTAACCACCATCGGCCTGTTTTTAAATAGCCTAGCAATAATTAGAGCAGTTTCAACAGCTTCACTGCCTGTAGATACAAATCTTACCTTGCCTGGCCAGCTTTCACCATGCAAAACATCCTCAATGATTATTTTTGCAGCTTTAGCCTTATAATCCGAAGTATAAACGTCCCATAGAAAACCATAACGATCCAGTGCTTCTTTAATGCCGTTGTTTATCTTTTCAACCTTTTGTCCCGCATTCACGCAATAAAGCTGGTTGAAAAAATCCAAAAGCCGGGTGCCGTCAGGCAAAATCAGATAGTCTCCATCCGTTTGCTCAACAGGAATAAATTGGTATTCCTCCTGGGTAGCAAAAGTCCTTACAACATACTTTTTGTCCCATTCCTCTACCTTGCTCCAATCGATAGCCGCCATTTAAATCTCACCTCGTTTTTTTATTTCAAAAAACAAAAACACCATAGCTTAAATTAACTGTGGCGTCTTTGCCAAAAGCTACAGCGCCCCTTCATTGGGACTTTTTCTAAAACAAAAAGAAGCCTCACCCCAAACAATAGGGATTAAGGCTTCTTTGGCTTTTTTGATACTTCATCGTACCAGGTGTAAACGGTTTCCTCTTTTTCTGACATGTTAACACCCGGTATTAAACTCCAGTTTAATAAAAGCTAAAATTTTTCTAACAAAATTCTTAAGTATTTCTAAACAGACTTGTCAACCAAAATCTGTTGTTAACCGGAAACTTGTCATTTGACGAATTCTACTGTAAAATAGTA
>CBEULQ010000622.1:0-2468 GCA_965543975.1 uncultured Desulfocucumis sp.
AATCCAGGGTGGTGGGGGAAAGCCCGAAGCTTTTGGCGGCTTTAACCAGGGGCAAAACCGGGGCCAGGGCCTCTGCCGCGGCGCCGCCGGCCAATGCGCCGGCTATCAGCAGCAGCAACAACACCCAGGGGCTTTTGGGGCTTTTAAAAGTTCTTACCATTTTTTCACCCCGCGGGCCTAAAATTTATCTTTCCCTCGTCAGGAAAAACCAATACCCGCATTATTTCCAGTTTAACATTCCGTCTCCGGTTATGACAAGCTTTTACATCGTTCTAGCAAACGTCTTACCCGTAATAAAAGCCCGGAAACTGTCATTAAAATCTTGCCGACCTTAAATATTCTTCAATAAAAGTCAATTAACAAGGCAAAACCATTTTTTTCATTTTACAAAAATTTCTCTGGCTTCCGCCACCATATATAATGACCCGGTAATGCAAACCACATCATCCGGCCCGGCCATATCCATTGCGGCATTAACTGCGCCGGCAATATCCTCTATGGTGAGAACATGATCCACAAATCGTGCGGCCTCCCCGGCCATGCTCTGCCAGTTGCCCGCCCGGGGGCTGTTGGGCCGGGTTATCACCACTGCCCTGGCTCTGGGGGCCAGTTCCTCTACCACCTTGGTGCGTTCCTTGTCTCCCAGCATGCCAAGAACCATTATAATCCCCCTGCCGGGGAAATATTCGTCCAGTGCCCTGCCCAGGGCCACAGCCCCGTCCAGGTTGTGGGCGCCGTCAATAAGCACAAAGGGACTGGAAGCAACTATTTCCATTCTGGCCGGCCATTCGGTATTGGCAATACCTTTTACTACAGCATCGTCGTCTATAACTGCCCCGGTATCCTTTAAAACTTCAATAACCGCCACAGCTGTGGCGGCGTTAATTTGTTGGTGCCTTCCCATCAGCGGAACAATTATATTGGAATATGTCCCAAGTCTCCCGTATACTTCTATTAACTGACCTTTTTCGTTAATTTCCAGTTCCCTCCAGGTAACGTCCCTGCCCACCAAAACCATGGGGGAATTTTTTTCCCGGCATACCGATTGTATTACCTCCAGGGACTCCCCGCCCGCAGCGGTAACCAGAGGCACTTCCTTTTTTATGATGCCGGCTTTTACAGTGGCAATCTCTTTAATGGTATTACCCAGATAGTCCATGTGGTCCATGGCCACGTTGGTTATAACCGATACCAGGGGAACCGCCACATTGGTGGAGTCAATGGAACCGCCCAGGCCCACCTCAAGAACCAGATAATCCACTTCCTGTCTTTTAAAATACAAGAAGGCCAGGGCAGTGCCCACCTCGAACTCGGTGGGATGCTCGTAGTCCTCCTGCACCATGGCCTCCAGGTGGGGACGAAGTTCTGTTATCAGTGCGGCCATATGGTTTTCGGCAATTTCCTCCCCGTTAATCCTATACCTCTCGGTGTAGGAATGCAGGTGGGGCGAGGTAAAGGCCCCTACGCGATAGCCCGCCTGCTGCAGTATGGAACTGACCATGGCGGTGCTGGAGCCTTTACCGTTGGTGCCGCCAATGTGTATTATCCTTAAATCCAGGTGGGGATTGCCAAGCCTGCGAAGAAGCTCGGTAATCCTCCCCAGCCCGAAATTAAAGCCGAATTTGGTGAGATTCTGCATGTATTCTATTGCCTCTGGGAAATTCAAACAGCCCACCCCCATTACTTCCCAAGCATTTTCAGGCGATCTTCGATGGCCTTTTTCTTGCCGGACAGTTCCGCCTCCTTGGCTCTTTCCTTGGCCACCACATCCTCCGGGGCCTTGGATAAAAAGCCTTCATTGGAAAGCTTGCCCTGTATTTTGGTCAGGTCCTTATCCAGAATCGAAAGTTCCTTGGCCAGCCGGGCCGCTTCCTTGTCAATATCGATGAGTCCTTTCAAAGGCACGTAAATCTCCGCTTCCCTGGTTACGGCGTGGGCTGCCTGCTCCGGCGCCTCCGCCAGGCCGGGAACTATGGTTACCCTGCCGGCGGTCAGGGTTTCCACGTAACCAACCCATTTTTCCACCAGAGCTCTGTTTGCGTCGTCTATAACCAGCAGCACAATATCCGCCTTCTTCCCCGGAGGTACGTTCATTTCACTGCGGATATGCCTCACTGCCCGGATTATTTCCATTAGAATATCCATCTGCTCTTCCGCCCGGAGATCCCGGTACTCCTCCCTTGACACCGGCCAGGGAGCTTTCATGACGGTCTGGCCCCGGTGGGGCAGGCGCTGCCAGATATCCTCCGTGATAAAGGGCATAAAGGGGTGCAGCAACTCCAAAGTCCCGCGAAGCGTATCAGCCAGTATATACTGGGCGGTATAGCGGTCATCCCGGTCCCTGCCGTACAGCCTTGGTTTAGCCAACTCGATATACCAGTCGCAGAATTCATTCCAGGTAAATTCGTAAAGAACCCGGGCGGCTTCACCCAGCTCGTACCTATCAAGGTTCCGGGTGACTTCTTCCG
>CBEULQ010000623.1:0-2468 GCA_965543975.1 uncultured Desulfocucumis sp.
TCCGATACCCAAAGGTATCCCTGGTCATTGGGACGGTATGAACGGGTGAACACCTTAACCCTTCCGGCAACCATGAAGGCGGAATAAAACCCCACACCGAACTGTCCAATTAAATTTACATCCTTTTTATCCGTCTCGGCCAGGTGTCTTAAAAACGCCCTCGAACCGGAGTGAGCTATGGTGCCCAGATTTTCGATAATTTCCTCTTTACTCATGCCGATTCCGGTATCTGCGATGGATATAGTCTTTTCTTTTTCGTCAACCTCTATTTTAATTTCCAGAGGCAATTCGGTATCGAAGACATCTTTTTCCGTGAGCCTCAGATAACGAAATTTTTCCAGCGCGTCAGCGGCGTTGGAAATCAGTTCCCGCAGAAAAATTTCCCTATCGGTATAAAGGGAGTTAATGACAATATTCAGTAGTTGTTTTACTTCCGCTTGAAATTCCATAGTTTCCTGGTTTCTAACTTCATTTGCATCCGGCATTATCTATAACCTCCTCTTTTTCATGCTGACTGCACGCAGCCTTTAACCGGGAAAAGGCTTTGCGGCAGTTTCAATAACAAGCTGTGTTTCCAAAATATATTATACTCATCCTTTGTTTTCCGTAAAAGGGGTTTATCCTTTTACAGTGGCATTTTAAATAATTGATGATAATATCTAATTAATATTTAAATAGAGAGCAACCTGGAGGGAACTATGAAGAAAAGACTGGGGCTGGACATAGACGGAGTTATAGCCGACTCCCAGGAAGTGATAATTGAACACTTGAACCTGATATTCGATAAAGGCTACAAACGCGGCGACTTCTTTAATTTTGATCCTTTGCGGATGTTCGGGGTTGACCGGAACACCATTGACCGGCTGATCATGGAACGGGAACTTGATATCATTGAAAGGGTTAAGCCAATAGATAATTCTGTGGAGATTATTGAAAGGCTGAGTGAGGAATTCTCCATTCATCTGATTTCCGCCCGTACACCAACATTTCACAATAGTACGGTGGACTGGCTTGAAATGCACCGAATTAAATTTGACAACCTTATTCTCCTGGGACATCATGATAAACGGCAATGCTGCATGGACGAGGGCGTAATCCTTTTTGTGGAGGATAATAAAAAAAATGCCTGCCAGATAAGCACCTGCGGCATTCCCGTATATCTGTTTGACGCAACTTATAACCAGGGTAAACTGCCGGAAACAATTCAAAGAGTATATAACTGGAAGGAACTGTTTAATCATATAATAAAGGATTTCAACGTTGATAAAGCCAGAACATCAGCCTGAAAGGGTGTGGCTGTTTTGGAAGAAGAAAACGCATGGATGATTATTAATGACCTGTCACCGGTATGGGACATTTCAGATGTTTTGATTGGCTGGGGATTAAAATTAAAATTCGGTTTGCCGGAGAACATTGTTTCATGCCCTGAATTCGCCGGAATTGTTGAAATAAATACATCCACCGGTTCCCTGGGAGAATTGCTGGCCTTTCCTTCATCATTTTACAGTTGGCCCGACAAGGCTGTTTTTATAAATTTAAATGATTTTCTGCGCAAAAGAGCCCGGGGATACAATTCCCCGGTACATGAAATAGGCCATGCCTGTCACCACTTTCTTCAAGAAAATAATCCCTGCCTGGCGCAGCAAATAACCATGCAATACCAATGCCGAAAAGAAAAAAACCGATTTTTGGACATTTACGCCAACATAAGTGAAAAGGAGTTTTTTGCACAATATTTTATGCATTTTCATAATACCAGGCTGTCCATGCACCCGGCTGTTAAAACTAAATGGGAGTTAAAAATATTTGACCCGGAATTTTATGATTTTATGATCCGGGTAAGAAAAGCGATCAACGGGTCAGATGCAGGTAAATATAAGTGAGCCTTGGGTTCGGAAGGGTTTATTACCCTGCCGAACCCTTAGAGCGAACTTAGTTCGAGCTATACAGCCTGTTGATTCCCGGCCTTCGAGGACGGAGTCATACAGGCTGTTAGCGAGATAAAAAACCCCTTATAGGGGCTTATTATAAAAGGTTTTCTTCAATCCACTTCCTTACAGCAGGGGTAATGTGATAAATATTATCGCAGGGATTATTGATACCCTGTTCCTCCAGCGCCTTGTCCAAAATTTCCCTGGGCGGCTGATCTTTTAATATGTTACTGTCGCTGAGTCTTCTTTTCATCCGGTACAGCGCGAGCTGTGGCAGGCCGTTGCACACGTCGATAACAAAACCGTAACCGACGGAGCGGTCATTTTTGAATTCCTGCTTTAAGTTAAAATCCCAGATTATCAGATCTTTGATAGGTTCAAGAACCCCCATGATATCTCCCCTTTATTTATTATAATTTAAAGTCCTTCTTAATTTAACAATACTGATTATTCCTCAATTTTAACTTAAGAAATATTAGTTATTTACATTTCTTCTTGCCCGGAAAGACCCCTCCCCTGATACCCTTCGTATCGGAG
>CBEULQ010000624.1:0-2464 GCA_965543975.1 uncultured Desulfocucumis sp.
CAGCGAGTCATTAAAAAAGAAAAGCTTTCCCTTTGTGTCCACTTCGAAATAGCCGTCCACAATATTTTCAAGGATGGTCCGATATTTGAGCTCACTCTCCCGCAAAGCCTGCTCCGCCAGTTTTTGTTCGGTTACCACCATCATCTGGCCCAGTATTGATATTTTGCCGTTAAAATCAATGGCACTGAAAACCCCGGTAAGGTATATTACTTTGCCTTCCCGGTCAACTGCCCTGAATTCGTAGTGGTCCAAAACCTTCTCGCCGGCTAGCCGACGGCGCGCGTTCTCCGTAACCCGGAGCCTGTCCCCGGGGTGTACCAACCGGTAAAAGGGCATTTGCAGCAACTCGTCCACGGTATAACCGGTTATCTCAGCCATTTTTATGTTAACCAGTTGATAACGATCACCATAAAGTATGAAAATTGGAAGGGGAGACAAGTCGAATATTTTCTGAAAATGAACGGCTGACATAAAATCATCTCTTTCCAAGGATAGAATCATACGTTGTCAACACGGATATGCCGTTTTTTCAATGCAGTCTAATTAGTATACTGAAATAAAGTTTTTCAACTGTTCATATTTTTTATCCCCGATGCCGGACACTTTTTTGACATCTTCGGGATCGGTGAAATATCCGTTTTTCTCACGGTAATCTATAATACGTCCGGCCAGGGAGGGACCTATACCAGGCAGGGTTTCCAGTTCCGCCATCCCGGCAGTGTTAATATTAATCAGCCCGGCGGAGGGTGCGCCGGATGGCTTCCCTGCACTGCCTGAGTCCCGTCTGGCCGGGACAGGATTGTCTGAAACCCCGGCTTCCGTGATTTCCTGTTTGTAAGGAACAGGAACCTTACTGCCATCTTTCAGAAATTCGGCCAGGTTCAACTTTCCCAGGTCAGCTTCGGGCATCGCCATGGCTTTTTCCAGCGCGTCGGCCACCCTTGCGCCCTGGGGTAAACTATAAACTCCAGGTTTCTCCACCGCGCCGTCCACGTGAACCTTAATCTCCGTCAAAGCCTGGCCCTCTTCCCCCGTACCCTTTTCCAGAACAGGGACATTATTCGAAAGTTCCCTGCCTAAATTCCACTGGGAGTATTTATATCCTGCGCCAAATAGAAATACAGCAGCCAGTATTAATATCACCAACTGCTGTTTTCTTTCCAACTGGAACATACAACCACCAACTTAAATAAGGATAACTATTTATAACCGGAAGTGTAACTATTCTGAATTTCTACAAAAAACCTTTTTTCCCTTTATTCTTTTGTTTTTCTTCACATTCCACTATATTAAACCTCCCATCGGTATTCAGGGTAGCCAGAAAAATCTTTTGAGCGGCAACACCGGCTTCGGCCAGCCGCTCCTCCAGCCAGTTCATGTCCAGCCCTGTTTTGGCCAATTCCTTTTTAAAAACCACACCGTCCATAATCAATACCGTGGGCAGCCCCTCGTATCCGGTGTGTATTTTTAAATCCTCCGGCGTCACCGGTCTCTTCTGGGATTTTGGTATAACGCTTAATTTCCCCGATGTCTCCAAAACCCCTACCTCCACATCCTCAACATTGGGATAGCCGCTCTCTCTGAGTTGGGCCAGAAGGTCATCAAGGTTGTATCTGGCCTTGCGCAATTCCGATTTTAATATACAGCCATTTCTTATTACTATCTGGGGCCTTCCGTCCAGCAACCTGCGCAGGAAGAAACTGTGCAGGGCGAAATAACTCAACAATACCTCCAGAAGGGCCAGTATGACCAGGGGAATGATGCCGTGCCACATGGCAATGCCGGTAGAATGAAGTGGAATAACCGCCAGGTCGGCGATCATTATGGCCACAACGAAGTCAAAGGGTGATAGCTGGCTTATTTCCCTTTTGCCCATCATCCGTATAATCAACAGCAGCACAAAATATATGAAAACTGTCCTGAATATAATATCAACCATAAATCATCCCCGGGCTTTTTTATTTAAGGACATACCTCAACCTTTCCTTTTATCTTTACCCCGGGGTGTAAATTTTACTAATATTAATGCCGGGAATTCATCCCGGCATTAACCTGGAAATCTCAAAAAAGTGTTAACAAAAAATATTTGTTAAGTTAATAATTCCTAAATATTAGCTTAAATAATTAATTTTATAATAACCATAAGAAATACCGCAAGAAACGGGGTGAATTTTAATGACAAACAACAGTTTTGATTGTTCCAGAAGGACTGCAGCCTATTCACCATAACCCCCTGGCTGACGCTTACTTTTATTATGGGATTGACGAATCGTTCCTGTAGTGAACGTTTGGCTTCGTTGCTGTGTTCGGGGGAATAGCTGCCGTGTATTTTCATACGGTTGTTTTTCATTAAAATTGACGGCCGCGAGTTGTTCGGGAGAGCACACGTCGGGACTCCAGTCCCGGCTGAGTAGCGCGTATGGCGGGGTGGGCGTGGAGAGGGGGGGGGGGGGGGGGGGGGGGG
>CBEULQ010000625.1:0-2461 GCA_965543975.1 uncultured Desulfocucumis sp.
TTCCTCACCCCAAAGTCAGATACGTTGGGGACATTCCTCTGACCCTAAAGACATATGCGTTGGGGACATTCCTCTGACCCTAAAGTCATACACCAAAGAGAGGTGTGTCCCCTGACCTCTTAAGAGAGGTGTGTCCCCTTTCATTAATTGCCTGATGATCCCCGACCTTCGAGAAAGGGGATCATCAGACTGTCGGCGAGATAATATTAAAACAGAGGCACCTCCCGGCGACCTCTGCTCTTAATATAATATGCTATTTAATGTTTCATTCCAGGTGACTGTTCTCAAAACAGTCTCTTTAGCGTCGGTTTGCCCTTGGTCTTGGTGGACGTTTGTGTTCACCCTCCGGAGCTGCCTGGCTGGCGGCTTCCAACTCCCAGGGTTCCGGGGGAACCGCTTCCTTCCGGGACAGTTTCAGACGGCCCTGCTGATCGTAACCGATGGCTTTAACCAGAATCGGATCTCCTTCTTTAACCACATCCTCGGTTTTAGCCACCCTGTGGTGGGCAAGCTGGGAAATGTGAACAAGACCTTCCTTGCCTGGCAGTCCCAGCACTCCGGGAATCACCTCTACAAAGCAGCCGAAATCCGTTACCCTGGTAACCTTGCCGTTATATATCTCCCCGGTTTCCACATCCTTGGTCAGAGTCTCTATGATGTGCAAAGCCTTTTTGCCCGCATCGGGATCCACAGCGGCAATGAACACTTTTCCATCGTCCTCGATATCTATGTCAGCTCCCGTTTCCTCCACAATCTTCCTTATAATTTTGCCGCCCGGGCCGATACCATCCCTTATCTTGTCCGGATCTATGCTGGTATGAATAATTCTTGGGGCATAGCGGGAAAGTTCGAGCCTGGGCTTGTCGATTACCTCCAGCATTTTTCCCATAATGTGCATCCTGGCCTCGTGGGCCTGGGCCAGTGCCTCCTCAAGAACTTGCGGGGTAACCCCGGCAATTTTAATGTCCATTTGCAGGGCGGTGATACCGTCCCTGGTCCCGGCCACCTTGAAATCCATATCCCCCAGGTGATCTTCAATCCCCTGAATATCCGTAAGCACCACTATATCGTCGCCTTCCTTGATCAGACCCATGGCTGCACCGGCCACGGGGGTCTTAATGGGCACCCCGGCATCCATCAGGGCCAGGCAACTGCCGCAAACACTACCCATGGAGGTGGAACCGTTCGATTCAAGTGCCTCGGAAACAATTCTTATAGTATAAGGAAAATCATCCACCGACGGAATAACAGCCTCAAGGGCACGCTCCGCCAGGGCGCCGTGTCCTATCTCCCGCCTGCCCGGGGAACGCATAGGTTTAGTTTCGCCGGTGCTGTACGGAGGGAAATTGTAATGGTGCATATACCTTTTGGTTTCTTCCACTCCCAGTCCGTCCAACCTCTGTTCTTCCGAAACCGCGCCAAGGGTAAGCACCGACAATATCTGGGTCTGTCCCCGGGTGAACAATCCCGTGCCGTGAGTGCGCGGCAACACACCAACTTCCACGGTTATAGGCCTGACCTCGTTCAGTGCCCGTCCATCAATACGGATTTTATCCCTGGTAATGAAACCCCGGACCACTTTCTTTTCTACGGCTTCTACTACTTTTTCAATATCCTTTTCCTGCTCGGGGAAAGTTTCCACAAACTGTTGTATCAACTCCGCCTTGACCTGGTCCAGGAAAGTCTCCCTCTGCTTTTTGGGCATCTTCATGTCAATGCATTGCTTTACTGCGGCACTGAATCTTTCTTCAGCCGTCCCGGAAACGGCTTCCTCAATCTCGGGAGGAACCTGACCAGGTTCAAAAACAATCTTTTCTTTGGCTAATCCCAGAGACAGGGCCTCTTCCCGGAACTTTTCTATAAAATCAACTATTTCCTTTACTTTTTCATGGCCAAGGGATATGGCTTCAAGCATAACATTCTCGGGCACCTCGCCGGCTTTCGCCTCCACCATCATAACCGCGTCCCTGGTACCTCCTACCACAAGGTGCAGGTCGCTTTTTTCCGATTGCTCCAAACCAGGGTTGATTATAAGCTGGCCGTTAACCCGTCCCACAATAACCCCTGCGATGGGCCCCCCGAAAGGAGTTTCGCTAATATGTAAAGCCGCTGAAGCACCCACCATTGCAGCCATTTCAGGAGCATTATCCTGGTCCACCGACATTACAGTGGCTATTATCTGAACTTCATTCCTTAAACCCTTGGGAAAA
This sequence comes from uncultured Desulfocucumis sp., assembly GCA_965543975.1. Classification (GTDB taxonomy): domain Bacteria; phylum Bacillota; class Desulfotomaculia; order Desulfotomaculales; family Desulfocucumaceae; genus Desulfocucumis. The sequence continues at coordinate 2,211 of CBEULQ010000625.1, forward strand.
AGCGGCCGTATGGTTCTATCGATAAGCCTGCCGGACAGTATCGCCTTTTCGCTGGGCCTCGACTCCCTTTTAATAAAGCCGCCCGGGATTTTACCCACAGCATACAGCCGTTCCTCATAGTCTACGGTGAGAGGGAAAAAGTCTAATCCCTCACGTATATTTTGAGCCATTGTGGCAGTAACTAAAACCACAGTATCACCATAACGGACCAAGACCGCGCCGCCAGCCTGTTTGGCGACCTTACCCGTCTC
>CBEULQ010000626.1:0-2460 GCA_965543975.1 uncultured Desulfocucumis sp.
AGCGATATCAGCGAGGCGAGCTGCGTTCTGGCAATCGGCACCAACACCACCGAGTCTCACCCCATCATCGGGCTGCAGGTGAAGAAGGCTGTGCGGGGAGGCGCAACCCTGGTGGTGGCGGACCCCCGTAAGACCGAGGTGGCCGATTTGGCAAATATTCACCTGCAGATTAAATCAGGTTCTGATATAGCTCTGTTGAACGGCCTGGCAAACGTGATAATTGCCGAGGATCTGTACAACAAGGAGTTCGTTAAGGAGAGAACCGAGGATTTTGAGACCTTCAAGGCAGCAGCAGAAAAGTACACCCCGGAGTATGTTGAGGGGCTGACAGGCATACCGGCGGATACATTGAGGGAGGTGGCCCGTGGCTACGCCGGGGCGGAAAACGCCACTATACTTTACACCATGGGCATAACTCAGCACATCTGCGGTACCCACAACGTTTTTGCGGTGGCCAATCTGGCCATGCTCTGCGGTCACATCGGCAAGCCCAATAGCGGTGTAAATCCTCTGCGCGGGCAGAACAACGTGCAGGGCGCCTGTGATATGGGGGCCCTCCCGGCGGTACTAACCGGTTACCAGGGAGTAGGTCTGGACGATATCAGGGCTAAATTCGCCTCGGCCTGGGCACTGGAAAACCTTCCAGCCAAACCCGGCCTTACTGTGGGCGAGATGCTGGAAGGGGCGTCCCACGGCCAGGTTAAGGGCATGTATATAATGGGCGAGAACCCGGTGCTTTCCGATCCGGACGCCGACCATGTGATACATGCTCTGGAAAAACTGGACTTTCTGGTGGTGCAGGACATTTTCCTTTCCGAAACAGCCCGGCTGGCGGATGTGGTGCTGCCAGCAGCCAGCTTTGCCGAAAAAGACGGCACTTTCTCCAACACCGAACGGCGGGTGCAACGGGTGCGCAAAGCCATCGAGCCCGTCGGGGAGGCCAAGCCGGACTGGCAGATCATCTGTCAGGTGGCTACCGCCATGGGATATTCCATGAGTTACGAATCTCCCGCGGAAATAATGGAGGAGATTGCTTTACTGACCCCGTCCTACGGCGGCATATCTTACCAGCGTCTGGAGCAGGGAGGCATTCAGTGGCCCTGTCCCACAGCAGACCATTCGGGTACTCCGGTACTGCACGTAGGTAAATTTTCCCGGGGGTTGGGCAAATTCAGCCCGGTGGAATATGTTCCGCCGGCAGAACTGCCAGACGAGCTGTATCCGCTGGTGCTGAGCACCGGACGGAGGCATTTCCACTATCATACCGGCACCATGACCATGCGTACCGGGGCGCTGGAAATATACTACGGAACGGAGTACCTGGAGATTAACGCGTCAGACGCAGCAAAACTGGGTATAGCCGGGGGCGACAAGGTCAAGGTATCTTCCCGACGGGGCAGCGTGGAGCTTAGCGCGAGGATCACCGATGTGGTTCCGGAGGGTCTGGTGTTTACCTCCTTCCACTTCCCGGAGGTGGCCATCAACAAGCTTACCAACCCGGCCAGGGACGGCATCGCCAAGATACCTGAGCTGAAAGTATGTGCCGTCAAGGTGGAGAAAATAGCATAACAAGGTGAGGGGACACACCTCTCTTTGGAGCATGTCTTTGGGGTCAGAGGAATGTCCCCAACTTATAGAATCTAAACTGCCCCGGACTCGTTCCGGGGCAGTTTTTTGATGATTTTAATATAATTTTCTTTAACAATCAGGTTTCACAGGCGAGGTTTTCGAGACGGTGCAAAATGGAAAACATTATTTCATTTAAATTTTCTATATGATTCAACCCTGCAATTATTTCTTCCGGTGTTTGTATATAGCTTCCTTCTACCAACTCGTCCGAACAGTTATTAACCAACGCTTCTATGCTGGAGCGGGAGCTTTCCAGGTGAAACTGCAGCCCAATAACCTTTTTATTGTATTCAAAGGCCTGGTTCCTGCAAGCCTCGCTTTCCGCGGTGCAAACCGCCCCGGGCGGAATGTCGAAAGTGTCCCCGTGCCAGTGGAAAGCGGTGAACCGTTCCTGCAGATTGCCGAACACGGCGGTGTTTTTCGCCTGCGGGGTGAGTGTGACAGGGTACCAGCCTATTTCCCTGTGCTTATTTTTATATACTCTGCTTCCCAGCACGTCGGCGATAAGCTGAGCTCCCAGGCAAATGCCCAGTATACATCTTTCAGCGGCAACAGCTTTTTCTATAAACCTCTTTTCATCAGCCAGCCAGGGATATATATTCTCTTCGTATATATTCATGGGGCCGCCCATAATCACCAGCAGGTCAAAGTTAATTTCCGGTCCTGGCTTTTCACCAGCAAAAAATTTTGTCCCGGATAATTGGTGACCCCGGCTTTTTAACCAAAGACCGATATTTGCGATGTCTTCAAAGGGTACGTGCTGTAAATAATGAATTTTCATTTTAAGTGTCATTCCTTTCGCTGTGCTCAAGGCACAAAATTGAATGAAAG
>CBEULQ010000627.1:0-2459 GCA_965543975.1 uncultured Desulfocucumis sp.
GGAGATAATCCGTTATGAATATTTTGCTTCTGGTAGACAAGGTAGTCAGTAAGGATAAAATAGATCTCATTATTGATAGGGTTTTCGAACTTCGATCCAGGGGGATGTCCCAAACGGAGGTGGCCGGGCGTCTTGGTGTTGACAGGACGATGATATGCCGCCTGGAGAACCTGGGGGAAATTAGGAAGGGAAGAAAACTGGCCGTTATCGGCTTTCCTATCAAAAACAAGGAGGAAGTTTATGCAGCCCTGACCCGGGAAGGGGTAGACTATATTTTTCTTCTTACTGAAGAAGAGCGTTGGAACTTCCTGAGGCAAAAAAGCGGTTTGGAACTCCTGAACACTATTATGGACATGATCGCTATGGCTCATACTTTCGATCAAATAGTAGTATTAGGATCCAATAAAAGGATTAAGATAATAGAAGCTGTACTGGACAAGGAAATTGTAGGTTATGAAATCGGCCAGTCTCCAATACAGGAGGATAAGTTTGTTGATACGGATGAAATCATCCGGCTGATAAGGGCTATTAAACAATAACCGGATTCGGAAGAAGGGATGTTAATGGAAAAATTCGCCTTTATTGTTCACCCGCTGGAAGTAAAGGACGTGGCGCGTAAATTTGCTTTTACCCGCTATTTGCCGGAGCATGTGGTGGAAAATGTTTTCCGGCTTGTTCCTCCTATGAAAGTGTCCAATATAACCGGAATATCGACCCCGTATAGCCAGGCCGAGGGGTGGTTTGTATCATGCCCCCTGACCGCCAGACAAATGATCAACCTGCCGGAAAAATTAGTATTAGCCAAAATAATTCAGTCCGGGAAACTGGCTGAGAAACTCGGGGCAAAAATCGTGGGATTGGGCGCCTTTACCTCGGTGGTGGGTGATGCCGGTTACACCATTGCTAAAAATTTAAATATAGCCGTTACCACCGGAAACAGTTTTACAGTGGCCACCGCCGTTGAGGGCGCCAAGGAAGCGGCCAGATTAATGGGGCACAATTTAAAAAACGTTCATGTTGCGGTTTTGGGCGCCACCGGCTCCATCGGAAAAGTATGTTCAATGATGATGGCCGAAGAAGTTAAAAAGATGACCCTGGTGGCCAGAAACAAAAAGCCTCTTGAGGAATTGGCGGAAAAAATTCTATACCGGACGGGACTATCGGTGGGTATTACATCGGATGTAAAAGCAGCCCTGAAGAAAGCCCATATTGTTATAGCCGTAACCAGTTCCGTGGACACCATTATCGGTCCGGAGGATTTAATGCCAGGTGCTGTGGTCTGTGATGTTTCCCGTCCCCGCAATGTCAGTAAGCAAGTAGCTTTAGAAAGGGATGACGTGCTGGTAGTCGAGGGAGGGGTGGTAGAAGTGCCGGGAGATGTTAATTTTAATTTCAATTTCGGTTTTCCACCCAAAATGGCCTACGCCTGCATGGCCGAAACAATGATCCTGGCCCTGGAGGGCAGATACGAAAGTTTTTCCCTGGGCAGGGAGTTAACCATTGAGCAAATAAGAGAAATATCCGCTTTGGCACAAAAGCACGGCTTTAGGTTGGCAGGGTTTCGCAGCTTTGAAAGAGCCATAACAATGGGAGAAATAGAAAAAATAAAGAAAAACGCCCTGGGCAAAGGTTTAAAAGTAGTTTAATAATGTGCCTTGACAAAAGGGTATTAAGTTCATATAATGTTTTGGAAGGTTAACCCAAATGCCTCCAGCACTGCGAGTTTCGTCTTGCAGTGCTTTAAATCTAGTTGGGGGTTTTTAGGCGATTTCCTTTTTTAACCTCGAATTTTTTTGAATAATACGAGGTAAAAAACATATATTGTTCAGTAAGTTTTAACTCAGGGAAAACAAGGAGAAAACGAATGAAAGAAAAAGAAACAATTTTAACTGTTGAGGGTTTAAAAAAGCTGGAGGAAGAACTGGAACAGTATAAAACCGTGAAAAGGCGGGAGGTCGCCCAGCGCATCAAACAGGCTATAGAATTTGGCGACATCAGTGAAAACTCCGAATACGAAGATGCCAAAAACGAGCAGGCTTTCATCGAGGGACGGATTCTTACCCTGGAAAAGATGCTGCGAAATGCAAAAATTATCGATGACGAGAATATTGGCACCGAAGAAGTTTCCCTGGGTTCCACGGTGATATTAAAAGACATGGAATACGGGGACGATGTGGAATATACAATTGTGGGCTCCATTGAAGCCGATCCGGAAAAAAGCAGAATATCCAATGAATCTCCCGTGGGTAAAGCAATCCTGGGACAGCGCAAGGGCAGCGTAGTGGAGGTTAACGTGCCCGCAGGGGTTTTAAAATATCAGATTGTTGACATTATCAGGAGATAGCATGCCTGACTGTCTGGAGGTTTTGGTATGACGGAAAAAGATAAACTAGAAACCAATGTGACTCCTCCAGGGGAAACCCTGGAGGATATTAATGAATTAATGAAAGTACGCAGGG
>CBEULQ010000628.1:0-2458 GCA_965543975.1 uncultured Desulfocucumis sp.
GAAAAGAAGCAATCTTGAAAAGATTGAAGTAAATAAGAAAACCGGCACTGGTATAATGTGCCAGTTTTCCAAGGCAACACCTGACTAGAATTCAATACCCACGGCCTGTGTAATATTATTCCATTTTACAGTGCCGCCGAAGGCTTCTACAACATACCGTGCGGGCAACATGGTCCGCCCATTGTTAATTTCAGGCGCAACATCCATAGCTGTCTCAGTATCGCCTACTTTCATGGTTTTGCTGCCAATGGCAAGTTTTATCACTGTATTGCCTCTGGTAAGGGTCACGGTTTGGTTTGAATCTTCCCAGACAATATCCTTGTCGCTGAGTCCGCAGGCATAGGCCAGGTAACGTAAAGGCACGTAAGTCCGCCCGTTCTTTACGTAGGGAGCGGCATCCATCATCTTCATTATCCCGTTTATTTCGAAAATACAGCTCCCGACCTGGAACAGCCCGCTGCCTATTTCTTCTTGGGGAGCGGGGGTTACCGCCACTCCAACCACTCCGACACTAAAAGAAGAGTTAAACAGAATTGCACTGCCAGCATCAACCACGGCACTACCAGTGACCTTTAAATACATAGGTCCCTCCGGATAGCTACGGTTAATGTTTAGCTTAATATTGCTGAACTTAACAGCGCTGGCCTTTCTGCTCTCCTTATCAACAAACACATACGCCTGGTCATAAAGGCCGTCGTTATTTATATCCTCCAGGTACACCTTGTTGTCGTTTTCCAATTTCAGATCGCCTTCAATAACTTCAGCAGTGGGGCGGCTTCCAAAGGATACCCCCTCTATAGTCGTGATCATCAATTTTCCCTTAATCTTTGCAGGAGGAATTGAGTCATCTTCTTCCTGTAAGACGCCGGCTGCGGGTTCTTTAACGATCACATCGCCCGCAGGTTGTCCTTGTACACCAATCTTCAACTGGGTGGGCTTCTCAACATTAACGGAAATAGCAGGAATAACCCTGGCAACCACCACTTCACCGGTTACACCGGCATTTCCGCTAAACTTTAAAACTATTTCACCGTTCCCGGGCATTTCCAAGTTCCCGAGGAAACGAGTAGCTATTTCCAACTTTTTCAGCATATACTCGGTGTCAGGATCTCCGGATATTTTCCAAACCAGCCTGTTGTCGTCCTCATCAGTGCATGTCATGTCACCGTCACAAGGAACGGCAGCTGCATTAGGATAACAAAACTTGGCGGGGCCGGAAAGTTCGGCCACAATGTACCTGTTTGGGGCAACGCTGCCGGTTGCGTTTGATTTAATTCTAATTTCATCAAGCTCTTCGCCGACCCGTCCGGAATAGAATTCCTTAACCGACTTGACGCTAAGGCCGACGCCGAAGTCCTTGATGGTTGCCAGGATCACATCGGTATCGGGGATGTTGTTATCGGAATCGCCTTCTATTTCGACCACTAAATCGCCCGGCTTGGCATCGTAGGCCACCTTTACATAAAAAGTAAGATCAAGGAACCCGCGCTTATCACGATCTGCATCGCCTTCAAGCTTGATAGTCAACTCGTCATCGTCCTTATTGACAGCACTTTTATCATCAGTTTCGGTTAATACGACATCTTTAAGCGTTCCGCCCGTGGTGAAGAAGTTGCCGTCATCGTTGGCACAAAACTCCACATCGTCAGGCAGTGTTACTGTAATTTCGCCACCGTCAATAGTATTTGCAGCAGACTCTGTAATGCGCAATGTGCCGGTGGCCACACCCGTGTCACCAACAGCAATATCCTTTTTTCCCACGGCTTCCACCGTACAGTCGTCACCCAGCACCCGGCCTATAACATATACGCCGCTGGTAATGGAGCTGTCCAGGGATTGAATTTCAACCTTTACGTCACCGGAGAAATCGGAGTCAATTACCAGTTCGCCAAAGTCCACAATAAGCTTGTCCAGGTCGTCTGTACCAATAATTTCAAAGGTAACTGAATTAGAAGTAAATCCTTGGCAGGCAAGGCTTTCGGACCCGTCAACCATGTTTTCAAAATCCTCTTCCTCCAGGTCAGCCGGGAATTCCACGCCATCAACCAGGGTAAAGGTAATATTTGTCGGCTCATCTTCATCTGTGCTGATGGAATCTGTAAAATCGTTTGTTTCCTTTACTATAATTTTTCCGAATTTGGCCTCATCTGCATCATCGTCAACATTTATTACCGTATCAACATAGTTTACCGTCAGGCCTGCGGCCGATACTGGGGGCACCACGGGAACCAGCAAGGTTGCCAGCATAGCCAGGGTCAGCAGAATTGACACAGATTTTGCACTTTTTTTCATGTTGCCATCCTCCTTAAATCTTTTCACATTATGTTTCACCAACCTGCTAGTCAATAAATAAGCATGACTATTAAGAAAGATTCCCCCCTGTTTTTATACTTTTGCCACGGTCATATAGCCTACAACCGGCTCAATGCTCCCAATCAGGTGCGGCTCAGGGTCGATC
>CBEULQ010000629.1:0-2457 GCA_965543975.1 uncultured Desulfocucumis sp.
CTTTAAAAGCCACTCCCAGCATCTTGGACCAGGTTACCACCGTCACGTCGCTGCCAGGCCTCTTAACGTCCGCCGCACCGATGGGAATTGTGTACTCACCCTCAGGTACCGGCCCCGGGGCGAAATAGAGCGTCATGTCCTCAATGAAAATGACCGGATTATCGTCACGAATGGCCGATTTCAAAAGCCCTTTTGCATCAGCCGGGGTGCCCGGCATTACAACTTTAAGACCGGGGCAGTGGGCTACCCACGCCTCAAGGTTGTGGGAATGCTGGCAGCCCGCGCCAAAACCGGCGCCGGTCTTAACCCGCACCACCATGGGAAAGGCGCTTTTGCCGCCGGACAGGTAGCGAAGCTTGGCGGCGTGGTTGACAATCTGATCCGAAGCAATGGTGAAAAACGGGTTAAACATAACTTCCACCACCGGCCGTAGACCCATTACCGAAGCTCCCACCGCCAGGCCGGCAATGGCAGCTTCGGAAACCGGGGTGTCTTTAACCCTACCCGGTCCGAATTCTTTTAAAAGTCCGAGTGTAGGCATCACCGGGGACTCATGGATTCCCACACCTACACCCTCTCCTGCAATAAAGACGTCGAGGTCCCTGCGCATCTCTTCAAGAAGGGCCTGTTGAACCGCTTGACCCATTGTAATCTGCTGCATATATAGTCTCCTTTCAAGATTTTTTACACGTAGACGTCTTCGAGTGCCTCATCGGGGGCCGGCCAGGGGCTTTCTTCTGCAAAGCGAACGGAGTTTTCTACCGTTTCGTTTACCTCCTTTTCAATCTTCAAAAGCTCCTGCTCCGAAATAAAACCTTCCCGCAGCAATTCCTTTTGCAGTTTATCCACCGGACACCGCTCCATCCAGGCGGCAATTTCTTCCTTGGGCTGGTAAACCTGATGGTCGGCTTCACCGTGACCGCGCCAGCGGTAGGTTTTACATTCGAGCAGGGTCGGGCCTTCCCCGGCCAGGCACCGCGTCCTGGCTTTAACCGTCGCCTCGAAAACGGCAGCAGCGTCGTTGCCGTCCACCACTTCGCCCGGCATATCATAGGCTATCGCCCGTACTGCAATATCTTTAATTTTTGTATGCTCTTCCATCCGCTGCGCCCCGGAATAGACATTGTTTTCACAAACAAATATTACAGGCAGGTTCCATAAGGCGGCCATGTTTAAAGCCTCGTGGAAGCTGCCTTCATCCGCTGCACCGTTTCCGAAAAAACAAACCGTTACACAATTTCTTTTCTTATACTGCTGGGTAAAGGCCGTTCCTACGGCGATGGGAATACCACCGCCCACCACGGTGGTCGTGCAGAGAGCGTTTACCTCGGGCACGGCAATGTGCAGGGTGCCGCTTTTTCCCTTGTTGCATCCCGTACGCTTTCCAAAGATTTCTGCCATGATCAGTTTCGGATCGGCGCCCTTGGCGATTAGGTGGCCGTGGCTGCGGTGGTTGCTGATAATCACGTCATCTTTTTCAAGGGCGCCGCACACACCGGCCGCCACTGCCTCCTGGCCTGTGCAGAGGATCATCATCCCGGGAATTTTTCTTTCGATTTTACATAGCTCGGCAAGCTTCTCTTCAAAACGCCGGATCAAAAGCATGGTCTTATATAATCCAGGCCTCTTTTGATTTATCATACTCGCTTTCCTCCCTTATCCGTTAATTTTCTACCAATTCCGGAAAAGCATTAACTTATAGTCAATTTGACAGTTCTCAATAAACTTTTTCGTCCCCCACCTTTCTCTTAGAATTTTATGCTTCTTCCACTTCCCCGAAAAATACGTTTTAAAAATGGTACATAGGGCTTGCTGAATGAACCAAACTCCTGATAAATCAAGGATTTATAAGCATAATTGTCGAAATACGGTGCAAGGAAAATGCGGCAATTGCTGTAAAAACTGTGCACTTGGAGTAAAATATGTTCCGTAAACTGGAAAAACAACTGTATCTCGAAGAATTTGTACTCCCCTTTGAAGAAAGCTGAAGAGAAGAAGGATTGACGATGACAGTAAGCCCGAACCGCCTTCAGGCGGCAATAAAAGACTCTTGACAAACCAGGCAGAAGACCGCGCACTTATCGTCAAATTGCTCGTAAGGCCTATCTCAGCATTGTCCGCAACAAGAAACCCGGGAAGAAAGTATACGCAAAGCCATCGGTAAGCTGCTACGCTATGTGAGGTGCAACCTTAGTGCCGTAGATCGCCTGCTTGCTGTGGCCGGCGATGGGCATGCCTGAGTCGGAAGCACCAGGAAAATTTGAGCACCATACGTACGTTTGTGTGTAATAATATGTGTTATAATATTAGCTAAATAATATCTTTTTTAGCAAGTAGGTACTTTTTTGTGCTAAAGTACCTAAAAAGATACTTAAGACATTGGGGTGAAAAAATGATCGATAAAGAGAAACGGCATGAGGAATGCCACATGAAGTAAAAATGTATAAAATATGATAT
>CBEULQ010000630.1:0-2456 GCA_965543975.1 uncultured Desulfocucumis sp.
ATTGCCTTAAAATTAATGAAGGAGAGATGTCATCATGCGTAAGGAAAGGCCTTCTTTTGATAAATTCAAGGAGTTTTTTATCGGTATTATTAATGAATATTTACCGGAAACAAAGGTGCTGGACACCACCAGGTGGACTGAAATGGCTGATGAGGAAACCAGAAAGAAAATACTCCATGGGATGAAGGAAAAAATTGAAGGGGATTATGGAGTAGAGCTGGTCATAGCACCGGAAATTTACAATCTGAACACCTCACTGGAAAGCCTTCTGTCGAGGCTTCACCACGTTTTTTCTACGGTTTATCTAATGGAAAGAATAAATGACAAAATTAGGGCCAGGCAACACTAAGTTACCATGTTTTACAGCTTGGTTAACAACCGGCAGGCCTGTATAATTGTAGGCGGACAACCATTATAATCAGGCCGAATCCCTGAATACAGGGTACGGGGGAAAAAATATAAGCGGGGTGAATCCGCAGCCCAGGAAATGAGGTGAATTTTAAGGGGTTGTGGTAGGGTGACTCCCATCCGAATCCATCAACTAACTCCGGAGGCAGTACGGGAGGACTGACAACTTGAGAATAGCAATGAAGATGCTTACCCTGCTGTGCCTGACAGTTTTTATTATGTTGCCGGGTGCGGCTTATGCCGCCACCCATGTTGTAAAACCGGGGGAGACGCTTTATACCATCGGACAGAAATATGGAGTGACTTACCAGAGGATAAAAGAGGTTAACGGTCTGAAGAGCAATAACATATATCCCGGACAGCGGCTATACATTGAAAACGGATTCAAATACAAGGTAGTACCCGGAGACAGTCTGTATAAGATCTCCAAAAAATTCGGCGTGACCCAGAATAAAATAATGCAGGACAACGGCCTGAAGAACTCGTACATATATCCGGGGCAGTTGCTGAAAATAAGCCCCGGCGGGCCTGCACAAACTGAATCCACGTCCAGCAGAAGCGGCTACGGTGTTAATTCCGTATCAAAATCTGATTTCGATTTGCTGGCCAGGATAATTTCGGCTGAAGCGGATTCAGAGTCTTATGCAACAAAAGTAGCGGTGGGCGCCGTGGTCCTGAACAGAACCAGGAGCGGACTGTTTCCGGATACTATACCCGGAGTTGTATACCAGGTTGACAAGGGCGGCAAATATCAGTTTGAACCGGTTTTGAACGGGTGGATTAACCAACCGGCATCCGCATCCGCCAAGAAAGCAGCCCAGGACGCCTTAAACGGATGGGATCCCACCAATGGGGCGCTATATTTCTTTGAGTCCTGGGTTCCCAACAAATTTCTTCAATCAAGACCGGTTAGTATGGTTAAAGACAGCTTTACATTCTCATATTAATTGATTAAATTAACAAGAGGCCGTCACTTTTATTAATGAGTGACGGCCTCTTTTTCATTTCTTGCTTGTTGAGTAAAAACCTGCAATGAAAGCAAGCAATCCGGCTAATGCAAGAAAAGCCAGATACATTTTAATGGTTATCATAACTGCTCTCAGGGTATATATTATCCTCCGTGCGGTTAATCATTTCCGAAACCAGCCTGAGTGTGGCCACGGTGTTGGCGGTAAGCACCTCGTAAAGTAGAAGGGGCAGCACATCTTGAATGTTTGCGCTTATATCCCCTGATGAGACCTTTTTTTGTATGGCTTCGCCGGCTTTATTCAGGCAGAGGTTAACCAGGGTTTGAATTTCTTCCTGGTGTTCTTTTACAAATGCGTCAACGTCAATTTTCAAATAATCACATCCTGTCGGTATTATGTGCTTATATCTTTCAACTATTACATATCATTCCGGCAATACCTGCCAGTGGGGCAAAAATTAAGCTCCGGATGCGGCATTTGAATGATTTGCCACCGGTATTGAACCCACAAGCCGCAGATATTTTTGGGGAAGACCGAAAAACTGTCCGCCGGAAATGATTTTATCAAGGTATATTTTTGAAGGCAGGGCCATTTCTGCGGGAAAGGACTGGTAGCACTCGGCGCAGAAAAGTCCGAAGGAGGTTTTAACAGGCACCCGGACCCTTCTGCAGTAAGGTGTTACCTCCACGGTGTCCAGTGCGCTCCAATGATCCGGTTTAACATAATATAGCGCACCCCATACGGTGCTTTTCTCACAACGCCTGAAACTGGCCTGTCCTCCGCCCCACTCTGTTGAATACCTGTCGAAAATCAGTCTGAAACCGTCCAGTGAAGCCCGGCAAAGGTAATGGCTGCCCGGGCAGCGCTTAATGTACATCTGTTCCGGGTCCAGGTCGCAGCAATATGCGAAATACAGCATTCCCGAAGCGGAAAGTTCCCAAATATGCTCCGCCACCAGGGAGTCGGCGCCGGGCAGGTCGTTAAGATTTGTATGAAACCTCCTCATTTCCAGAGGTTTTGTCTGGTCGTCCTCAAAGGTCATTATCCTGCCTTCGGCTACAAGGTTTAAAATGACAGGTT
>CBEULQ010000631.1:0-2456 GCA_965543975.1 uncultured Desulfocucumis sp.
TTCAGCTCAACCTGCTGGGCCGATGCCGCAGGTCCCGCCGCGAGAAAGGTGCCTGCAATTACCAACAAGAACAGTTTAATTACTTTTCCTCTCATTTTAAGCCTCCTGTATTAAGTTTTCCGGCAGTAATTTTTCATTTCACCTTCCGGCCGGTGGACATAACTATTCCTATTAATAAGACGGTTGAAATAGTATTTTTGTTACACGTTCATAACAAAAATTTCTTCAATTGCCAGCAATCATTCAAAATCATGTGCCGCCAATAATTATCAGTTAACTGCAAACTGCAGGAGTTAACCCTTTGGAATTATCTTGAATAAAAATAGAAAAACAGTAAGAATGAGGGTGACTCCATTGAGCAAAGTATTGGTGGTGGACCCGGGCCACGGGGGTAGCGACTCCGGGGCTGTTGGAAACGGGCTTCTGGAAAAAAATCTTAACCTGTATATATGCAAGGCTGTGGTCCGGAAACTTGCCCCCTATGACGTGAGCGTGTATCTAACCAGAGATAAGGACGTGGATGTATCCTTAAGCGACCGGGCCAGGCTGGCCAGGGAAAAACAGGCGGACTATTTTCTTTCCATTCACGTTAATGCCGGAAGGGGAACGGGGTTTGAAAGCTTTATTTATATTTATCCCCTGTCGGGAAGTGCGGCGTCACGGGATGTAATACACCGGCAGGTGGCGGCTTATTTAAATTCGGAGGGTTTTCCGGACAGGGGAAAGAAAAGCGCAAATTTTTACGTCCTGCGTAATTCGCCTTCCCCCGCCATATTGCTGGAAAACCTTTTTATTGATACGAAAAAGGACGCCGCATGGCTTTCCAGTGAATCAAATCTGTCCAGGCTGGCCGGGAAAATAGCCCTGGGTCTTGTGAAGGCGCTGCAGCTTACCAAAAAACCGGCGGTTTGGAACCCGGAAAAGGAGATCGCGGACCTGGCCGAAGACGGTATTATAAATTCTCTCCACGCAACGGGCCATAGGGTTAAATGGGGCGAACTGGCCACGGTTTTTAACAGGATTAGGGGTAAAAAAGTGGAGGGCGAAACGAATTGGAATCCCGGGGCGGAGATTGGCCTGCTTATTAAGGATGGCATATTAAAAGAGCCAAGAACTCCTGAAACGCCGGTCAGTTGGTGGGAATTCGCCACTGTGCTGAACCGTATGAGGCATAAGGATATACCGGGGCAGACCACCTGGAACCCGGCCGGGGAAATTGATCTTCTAATAAAGGATGGATACCTGAAAGAAAAAAGGGAGCCACAGGACCCGTTATTCTGGGGAGAATTTGCAACGGTGCTGAACCGTTACAGGGAGACATTATAGCAGGATGCTCCCGTTCTTATGTGGTTTGAAGTTTTAAAATGTTTTACCGCCTATTTTGTTGCGCTTGTGCGGGGATTTGCATTGCACTATAATCTAATTGGAGACATTTCTTCGGCTCTCTCCTTTTCCCTGGATCCGGATATATTTAAAAAAGAAAGGGTGCTGGGGCTTTTGAGTTATTTTTTAATTATTATATCCATTGGTTTACTGATAACCGTGCATGAGCTGGGGCACCTGATTGCGGCGCTTCGTTCCGGAGTTCCCGTGGAAAGATTCTCTGTGGGTTTTGGACCGAGGCTGGCGGGGTACAGGTGGAGAGGCGTTGACTACTGCATATCCCTGATACCGCTGGGCGGCTACGTGCTTCCGGCGGTTAAGGATGAGGGCGAGTTTTTTGCCATAGCTCCCGGGAAAAGGATTGTTTTTGCCCTGGGCGGGCCGCTGGCCAATATAGTTTTCGGTGTGGTTCTGCTTGCGGCGGCCAGCCTTATAAAAAACGGTTTTTCAGCGTATGCGGTTTTAATTTTACCCCTGGAACAGACTCTTTATCTGATAAAGGCTATTATCGTCACCATCCCCTCCCTATTCACCCACGCCGATCAGATGTCGGGTATCGTGGGAATCGTGGCCGAGGGAGGCGACCTGGTGCGGACGGGTCCCGCCAGCCTGTTGGTATTTACAGCCTTTTTAAGCATTAATTTTACTATATTTAATTTTCTGCCCCTGCCTGTACTGGACGGGGGGCAGATACTGCTGACCCTGCTGGAAAAAATCAACCCCCGGCTGGTTCGCATCAGAATCCCGCTGGCCTTAACGGGCTGGCTGGTGATGATTGCCCTTATGATTTACGTTACCACCCAGGATATTATCAGGATTACCACTGTTTCAATGGTCTAATAAACAGCGTTGAGAAGGTACCAGACAATGAAAAAAGATTTTTTCGGCAGCAGCGACCCCAGGGTGTTAATTGCCTATATAAGCGTATGTATTCTATGGGGTTCGACTTATCTGGCCATCCGGGTGGGAGTGACCAATCTCCCGCCCGCTTTATTTGCGGGCATAAGATTTATCCTGGCGGGGCTAATTCTTTTTGCATATGCAAAGATTAAAGGGTTTAAAATGCCTGAATC
>CBEULQ010000632.1:0-2452 GCA_965543975.1 uncultured Desulfocucumis sp.
TATGTGTGCTACTATAATAATCGAAAATCAAACAATAATAAAATCAAACAATAATATTTTCAAAGGAGTTGTTGTTATGAAATCCATTGAGGAGTTAACCGACGAGCTGCTGCATTTTTATAACGGTTTTGCTTCCTGGGAGAGTTCAGTAATCCGCAACAGCGACTTGACGGTCTCCGAGGCCCACGCCATTGAAGTGCTGGGGCAGTACGGAAAAATGAATATGAAAAGTCTGGCTCAAAAACTGGGAGTAACCACCGGAACCACCACGGTAACGGTGGACAGGCTTGATAAAAAAGACTATGCCAGGCGGGAATCAAGTATGGAAGACAGGCGGGTCAACCTGATTGTATTAACTGACAAGGGGATGAAAGCCTTTGAGGAACATCACCAATACCATCTCCATTTGACTGAACAAATGCTTTCCATCCTTTCAGAAGATGAAATTGAACAATTGCTTAATATTCTCAGGAAGATAAATACCGAGACTTTTTGAGTTTTTTTGGTGAAAGGGGTTTGGCAGGGTGATTGGCAGATATGCAAATCTTAATAAATACCGGGAATTGCTGCAAATGAAAGAATTCTACATAGTGCTGTTGGGCAGTTTACTTATTTTGACCAGCTATGTTTTCGGGAAAAGGGATTACCAGATCCCGGCAAATATATTATCGTTACTGGCCCTGGCGGTGCTGGGGGGGCCCATTATTTTAGGGGCGGTCAAAGGACTGCTGAAAAAGGAGCTAAATGTTGATGAACTGGTCAGCCTGGCCATGGTTGCCTCGTTGTTAATAGGAGAGTATTTGCCCGCGGCAGTGGTGGCCCTGATCATGGTACTGGGCTCATTAACGGAACAGTTTACGGCTCAAAAAGCCCGTTCCGCCATTGACGCCCTCATCCGGCTAAGTCCCGGGCAGGCCACAGTAATCCGGGAGGGTGTTGAGGTTTCGGTACCGGTGCAGGAAATCCGGCTGGGTGACAGCGTGATAATTCGCCCGGGGGAAAAGGTTCCGGTGGACGGTAAGGTTATTCGCGGCAATGCCGCTCTTAACCAGGCTTCTCTTACCGGGGAGTCCCTGCCTGTGGATAAAGCAGTGGGAGATGCTGTTTATGCAGGAACCGCCAGCTATTCCGGGATGATGGTGGTAGAGGCCCGGAAGGTGGGCGGGGAGACGGCCCTGGGGAAGCTGATAAAGCTGGTAAAGGATGCGGAAAGCCAGAAAGCCCCCATTTTAAGGGTTACGGACCAGTACGCCAAATATTTTACTCCCTTCATTATAGCTATTAGTTCCGCGGTATACCTTTTTACCGGGGATATGCACCGGGCCATTACAGTGCTTATCGTGGGTTGTCCCTGCGCTTTCATCATCTCGGCCCCCACAGCCATCGTGGCGGCCCTGGGCAATGCCTCCAAAAACGGTATATTGATTAAAGGAGGCGCTTTCCTGGAAGAGGTTGCCAGGCTCGATACCATTGTTTTTGATAAAACCGGTACTCTAACCACCGGGAGTCCCGTGGTTGCCGGGATTAATCCTTTAAACGGGACTTCTGAGGACTATGTTCTTTCCGTTGCGGGAGCGGCGGAAAAATACTCGGAACACCCCCTAGCCCGGGCTGTACTGGAGGCCGTGGAGCAAAGAGGCCTTGTTTTAGAGCAAGGATCATTTAGGAACATTCCCGGTCTGGGTGTTGAGGCTGAGGTAAACGGTAAAAATATTTTTGTAGGTGCTTTGACACCTGAAAAAGGGTCGGCGGAAGGACATTTAAATTCCGGAAAATCCGAACCGGGAGTAAAAACCCTCATTGTAAAAGAGAACAATTTAATCATCGGGGAAATTTATGTTAAGGACAGTATGCGTCCCGGGGTTGCCGGTTTAATTAAATCATTGCAGGAGTCCGGTCTTAAAAGAATCCAGATGTTGACCGGTGATGAATACGGGGTAGCGTCTCATGTGGCCGGGGCAAGCGGAATAAAAGAGTTTTGGGCCGGGCTTCTGCCTGAGCAAAAGTTAACTCACATAAAAGATCTTCAAAAATCCGGCCGTAAAGTGGCCATGATTGGAGACGGAATCAATGACGCCCCTTCCCTGGCCGCTGCTGATATTGGCATCGCCATGGGTGCCATGGGGACGGATGTGGCCGTGGAAGCGGCGGATATCGCACTGATGGGGGATGACCTGGCAAAGCTGCCTTATCTTTTGCAATTGGGCAGGTCTACTATGAAAACCATTAATTTTAATATAGCTTTTGCCGTAATATTTAACGTTCTGGCCCTGCTGGCATCCGGAGCCGGTTTATTAAATCCGGTAATGGGGGCAATCACCCACAATGTCGGGTCCGTGCTGGTGGTATTAAATTCAGCCCGGCTGATAAAGTCCCTTCCCGGGAAACGGGATGAAGCTACAGATGTAGTTTCATCGGGAGTTATGTTAAAATCCTGGCAGCACAGCGGGGG
>CBEULQ010000633.1:0-2449 GCA_965543975.1 uncultured Desulfocucumis sp.
AACCAAAATACATTACAAACAAATTGAAAGAAAAGGGAATGCGCTTTACGCTGAGCTTTTTGTGGCATCTGTGTTTCAAGGGAGAGGAGCTTATCTGTGGGTAAAGGCTTCACCGCTTTTTGACAGCAAGGGGAATGTTGTCGGGGCTATAGAATCCATTCGTGATATCACCGAGCGTAAGCGTATGGAGGATGAATTAAGAAAACATCGCGATAACTTTGAGGATTTAGTGAAAAAGCGTACCGCCGAACTAAAAACGGCCAATGCACAACTGCAACAGAAAATCTCTGAAAGTAAGCAAGCAGAAGAGGCACTGCGCAAAAGCGAAGAACAATACCGTTTGATTTTTGACAATTCACCATTGGGAATTAACCATTTTGACCGTAATGGAATCATTACCGCCTGTAATGATAAATTTGTTGAAATTATGGGATCTTCCAGGGAAGCATTAATAGGGTTTAATATGATCACATCCTTGATAGATGAAGCGATGAGGACTGCAGTTTTGACAGCTTTATCCGGCAATATTGGATATTATGAAGGTGATTATCTTTCTGTAACAGGTAATAAGCTTACACCCATGAAGGCTACATTTGGCCAGATAACCTCCCGGAACGGAACTTTTTTGGGTGCGGTAGGGATTTTTGAAGATATTACCAGGCGCAGGCAGGCTGAGGAGGCGCTAAGGGAGAGCGAACAGAAATTCCGGAGTCTTTTTGAGCAGGCCAACGATGCCATCTTCCTGATGCGGGAAGATACTGCAGTAGACTGCAATTCGAAGGCGATGGCGATGTTTTGCTGTAAGCGTGAGGAAATTATTGGCGTGCCTCTCTATCGTTTCGCACCCGTTATCCAGCCCGACGGTGTTGAGTCAAAGAAGAAAGCGATGGAGAAAATTAAAGCTGCTTTAAGTGGACAACCGCAGTTCTTTGAGTGGCTGCACGTGCGTCCGAATGGCACAACCTTTACAGCGGAGGTAAATCTAAACCCGGTCAAGATACATAACCAGACGTTGCTCCAGGCAATTGTTCGCGACATTACCAAGGACAAACAGTATGAAAATGAAATGGCCCGCCTCGACCGGCTGAACCTGATAGGTCAGATGGCTGCCGGTATCGGCCACGAAATTAGGAATCCGATGACCACGGTGCGCGGCTTTCTGCAGATGTTTAAAGATAAAAATAATTGTATTCAATTCAAGGATTATTTTGATTTAATGATTGAGGAATTGGATAGGGCTAATTTAATAATTACGGAATTCCTTTCTTTGGCTAAAAACAAACCGGTGGAACTGCAGTTATATAATATAAATTCTATAATGAAAGCTTTGTCTCCGCTAATTACGGCAGACGCCATGAACTCCAGCAAGGATATAGTGTATGAAATGGAAGATGTGCCAGACGTAATGTTGAATGAAAAAGAGATACGTCAGCTTATCTTAAACTTTGCTCGCAATGGATTGGAGGCAATGTTGCCAGGCGGGAGGTTGACTATAAGGTCATATACTGATGGTGAGGAAGTAGTTTTGGCTGTTCAGGACCAGGGCAAGGGTATCGATTCCGGGATACTGAAAAAGATTGGCACCCCCTTCTTTACTACCAAGGAGAATGGAACCGGTTTAGGGTTGGCAACATGTTACAGTATTGCTGCCCGTCACAACGCGAAATTAGATTTTAAAACCGGCGATAGCGGAACAACCTTCTTCGTCAGGTTTAAGAAAAGATACTGACCTGAATCCCTATCCTGTGCTGGTCCAATGGCTGAAATATGTGTACCGCAGGCATTTTCCCACCAAAGATATTAAGCATTGCATTATAGAAAGCAAAAAACCGCCTTGTTGGCGGTTTATCTGTTCTAAGCCGACACCACATATTTTTACAATAGGAAGCAAATAATAGTAAAAAATCTACGAGGTGAAATTATAAATGGTACAAATAGGAAATCCTTTTATTGCGAATGTACCCAAACAATTGTCTACCGAAGAGTTGATTCAAGCCCTGCGTGTTGATTTGGCAGGAGAACTCGAAGCTATAATCGGATATGAAGCCCATGCTATGGCTACATCAGACGAGAGAGTAAAAAAAGTTCTCTACCATATTGCCAACGAGGAGAGGCAACATGTTGGTGAACTGGAACAATTAATTTATCTCTTAAACCCAAATGAACAGAGTTATGTAGAAAAAGGAAAACAGGAAATTATCCAGCAGCAATCTCAAGGTTTTCAACCGCCTATGCAGTGAAATAACGGTGAATTAACTGAATTAATGGTACTAAAGGGTTCCGACGGTACCGGGTACAAAAAATACGTCATCGAAAGCAAAAAACCGCCTTTTGGCGGTTTATCTGTTCCATGATTTAATTTACAAGCATTTTCTCACGAATTCGATTGGGTGCAAGGTGCGTTTAGCTGTTTCTTCAACGGATAACCCCTGTTTCAAAAAGCGCTTAA